>JBBAAP010000009.1 GCA_041658285.1 Candidatus Brocadiia bacterium | reverse complement strand
AGCTTGACAATGAAAGTGGGCAGTATTATTATCGTACCAGAATGTATAACACATCTACTGGAAGATTCAGCGGCAGGGATTCGGTAGAATATGAAGGCGGAGTGAATTTGTATAGCTATGTGGGGAGCAACCCTGCGAATAATATAGACCCCTTTGGGGAATTATGGCTCACAGCGCCAACAGCCTCTACTGGCACAGTATTCCAGGCTGCGAACGGCCCAACAGTTGCTTCTTCGGATAGCACACAATCTTCGTCGACAACTTCAACAGCATCTGATGATATACACATACCACTACCAGGAGACCCTCGTGACATAACAAACGCTGGACAGAATCAAATGGCACAAACTCCTGTTAAACCGGTGCTTAGAAAATCAGAAGATGCTCCAAAAAGATGTAAATATTTGTCAACCGAGAAATATTTTACAGGATCTATCTATTATTCCACTTGTAAATGTCCGAAATATATGGATATAATATACGCCGGAGTTAAAAGAGGTGAGTGTCCTCTCAAGGAAATTAATTTTCATGGTTTTTGGGTACATCCTTCAAGTTGTTCGTGTTATTATAAGTGTGAATGGAAAGCTCCGGGTGCAACCATACCTTTTTATTTAGAAGAAACTCTAAAGAGTAGTAATAAAGAATCTGGTGTTGAATTTTATACGGAACAGAAAAAATAGGTAGAGTAAGATGGGATTTAAACCAAGCCGGAAAGTCACAAGGATGATATTAATTCCTATGGGCGCTATCCTTGTGGGGCTTCTCTTTTTTTCTGTTCCGCAAGTTGGAGGCAGGATAGGAGTTCAGTATCACCGTTGGATGATACTTATACGTGGTGAAAACGAATTCACCTTTGGGTCTTCTCATATATCAGGCATGTCTCAATACCCTGAATACTCAATGTCTTATATCAAAGGATGGTTTAAGGATAAAAAACTCTTCTATCGGCGCATTGCACTTGAGATATTTAATGATACAGGGAAGTCAGGAGTGATTTATTTGGAACAAAATCCATCTGTCAAAAAAGAGTTAAATGATATACTTCTAAAAATATTTGAGGCTGATGATAACGAAGGGTATCCTTGGGTTAGGCTTGAGACATGGAGAGCTTTGGTAAGACTACAGGGTGATAAAGTAGTCGAATACGCCCGTAACTCTCTTCGGGATAAAAGCGGTCTTGTTCGGGATGCCGCGACCGAATTATTAATTCGCCATAATGATAATGATAAAAGCATAATTTCTAATCTAATAATAATACTTAAATTATGCATTTTAATAGAGGCTAAGGATATTGTCAACCTGCGCCGCCTGCAAGGAGACCGAATGGTGGTTGCTAGGTTTTATGAGAAAGATGGTTTATTGGGAGCTCGATTTGATTTTGATTCTGATGATAAAGATATTTGGATTAACACTTATTATCGTGAAGACTGGATTAAGAATAGAAAAGCCGCTCAATATCTTACAAGGATGATAGGAGTATTAGATTGGTGTGATATAACCAACGGAATAGATAAAGAAAAGATTAATAGGTTAGAACTATGGTGGAATACAAATAATCAATATTTATATTGGTCTGAAAAAGAGGGGCATTTTGTTGTTGACCAGGAAGCCAAGGCGGCTGGTATCCCGACCGAAGAATACCGCAAGACCCACCCCTGGTCCAAAGAGGATAAATCTAACGAACAACCTAAATGATAAAGACTGTGAATGGAACAGTCTATGACGTATTAGGCCGCCTTTTGGAGGCCCGTTGCCATCTGGTGACCCCGGCCCGCGTGGTTAGGTACGCCTATTTTGACGACGGCACGGGCGCGCTTATGGCCACCTACATTACCCCGTTCCTGGATGATAATCTATATGTCAACAGGTATGTAGACAGTAACTGGCAGACCTACTACTATATGCACGACGGGCTCGGTTCGGTTTCGAATATCATCAGCTCATCCAACGTCCTCAAGAAGAACTACCAGTATTACGCCTTCGGCGAGATGAAGTCAGAGACCGGCAACGGCTTGGCCAATAGATATAAGTTTACCGGCAGGGAGCTTGACAATGAAAGTGGGCAGTATTATTATCGTACCAGAATGTATAACACATCTACTGGAAGATTCAGCGGCAGGGATTCGGTAGAATATGAAGGCGGAGTGAATTTGTATAGCTATGTGGGGAGTAACCCTGTGAATAATACAGACCCGTATGGTTTGCTATGGCTTACAGCGCCAACAGTTTATGCCAGCACTGTGTTCCAGGCTATAAATGGACAAAACAACGATGATGAGGAGCCAGAACCTCCGTCTCCGGATGTTTATACTAAAACACAAGGAACTTATGGAAAATATAAAAAATCAGATATAGAGATAGTAATTACAGAACGTCTTGACGGTACATCACAGACTAGTAAAAAAGAAAAACGAAAAGTATCTTGTCAAGAATGGTTCTTCGTGGAAGTAACAGTAATTACAGAGTTTGCGCCAGGTACTTCATGTGAGTCTTTAGCAGCACCTATTGCAGGAACTGGTGCGACTCAAATCGGAAGTGTTTGTATTGGCGGCGCAGCTACTTTAGTTTATCAAGTTGGCGCGCGGAGATGTGTAGAAAATGAACAAGGATTAAAAATGAATAGATTCCAATATGTATCATGGAGATGTGATGACGTTTTTTGGAGTTCGGGGCATGGCCCGGCTACTCCGACGGTGGTGAAATGTAATTACGAAGGGAAAATCTGGTGTGATTATCAAGTGCCTTAAAAATGTTATAATTAAAAAGGAGGTAAAAATGAAACCGATGCTTATATTTTGCGCTATAATTTTTACGCTGAGTTTTAATGCATGCTGTAATAGACTTGAAACAAGAGAAGAAACGATAAAAATAGAATTCCTTCTGGAGGCACCAAAAGATATTTTATCAGTGGCTTTAGACAATGAGCAGGTAACCCCCAAGGGATACAAATGGATTAAATACAAAAATGTGAAAGAGTTAGTTGGGGTTAAATCCATTTGGGATATAGATGATATTAAGGATTGCTATATGGAATATAATTCAGATGTTAAATCCTACAAAGTATTTTTTATATTTAAAAGTATGGATGCAACAAGTATTCTTGTAAATAAGGATGAAAGGGCGTTGTTTTTAGTTATTGGTGAATCTCTATGTGTTAGGGGATTGCCGAGAGTAACAACACCTATCTCTGAACTGGTATTCGCAGGTCCTAGCCTAACTAAGGAAGAGGCGGAAACCATTGTAAAAGCTGTTAATTCACATGGCGGGAGAGGCAGGACAGACCACTGATTTTAATGTAGCGGGACATACCTGTAGGTGCGACAAACATCAGGAATGAGAGTGTAACCTCCCAAAGTGACAAAAACCGTCACTTTTTGCCTAAAATCTGGGCTTTTTAGAGGGTAAATTGACAAAAATTGCCAGTGCACAAGCCTGCAAAATACAAAAACCAACTCTCCTTCCGTTAGGATAATTCCTTTTTGCCTGTAAATTAATAGGCTTAGACCTGCGGACTGAGCCATTTTTGCCTGTAAGTTAAGGGACTTAGACCTGCGGACTAGGCCATTTTTGCCTGTAAGTTAAGGGACTTAGACCTGCGGACTAGGCCATTTTTGCCTGTAAGTTAAGGGATTTAGACCTGCGGACTAGGCCATTTTTGCCTGTAAGTTAAGGGACTTAGACCTGCGGACTAAGTCGTTTTTACCTGTAAGTTAAGGCACTTAGACCTGCGGACTAAGAGTCTTATAGTATTGGGATAAAAGTTTGCTGGTGGGGTAAGGCCGAATAACCCGGGGGGGATATACGGGGAGGGGAGTCCTCCCGGAGGGGGTGGGGGGTGGTCTCTGAATACGTAAAGGCTAATTAAACCACCTTTTCTTGATTTTTGCAGCTAATAAAATATTCTTATTCCTTATTGTATTATTATGAAAGAGATTCCTCCCGAAATTAAAGGTTTTATTGTATATTTTCTGGCTAATCTTTTGCAAAGAAAGGCTGGGGAAAAGCCAGTATATACGATAAATGACATAACAAAAGAAATCGTATCCAATCCTAACAATGCTCGTTTATATTCTTTCCGTGCTGGGCTATACATCTTGGATGGTAAAGACGATCAGGCGTTATCTGATTATAATAAAGCAATAGAATTAAATCCAGATGATCCCGAATTGTATCTTTTGCGAAGCGGGTTATATGTTTTATCCCCAAAAAAGGCAGATGTCGATAAAGCACTAGCTGACTTAGATAAAGCCGTGTCTTTAAAACCAGATAATCCCGATTTGTATTCATTTCGCGCTTCGATTTATGGGATATTTGATAAATCCAATGATGCCCTTCAGGATTATAACAAAATAATTGAATTGAATCCAAAATCACTAGAGGGTTATATTCGTCGGGCGTTATTTTATTTCGCGCGGGCAAAATTCCCCGAAGCCGAAGCGGACATAAATAAAACCATTGAGTTAGCCCCGGGTGACTCCGATTTGTATATTAACAGGGCGCAATTTTATGAAATGCTCGGTCGTGAGGAGGAGGCACTGGCGGATTATGATAAGGCAATTGGATTATCTCCGGACGCTTCTAAATTATATCTTGAACGGGCAGAGTTCCACCGGAAATATGGCAACGACGAGCAGGCTTTAGCCGATTATCGTAAAACAATAGAATTGAATCCCAAATTCGGTTGGGCATATGCCAAATTAGCTGAGTTTTATCAGGGAACAAATCATCTTGATGATGCGTTAGAGACCTACCAGAAAATGATTTCGGCAGACCCACAAAATCCATGGGTTTATCTAAAACGGGCAGAATTCCATTATCGTCAAAAGGCGTTTGACCAATCACTCAAAGACCTGCAGAGCGCTATTGACCTTGAACCGCAAAAGTCACGCGGTTATTTCCTCAAAGGATTAACACTTCTGGCGCAGCGTGGATATACTGATGCGGCTGAGAGTTTTCAATCCGCTCTTAAATGCCCGTTTGATGCTTTTGACCAGATTGTTCGCGAGCCGCATATGATAAAATTCTATCAAACCTGGGCTATGGGATTAGCTTCTTATTACGAAAAGGATAATCTTGATGAGGCAGCTAAATATTTTCTTGTTACCAAAGAGCACTTTAAAGACTTGCCTTTGGGTGAAAAGACTAAACCGGATACTCGTTATGTAGAGCATCTAATTGATATTTATCTTCAGATTATTCCGTTAGACGCTAAACTTAAAAAGATATTAAGCAAGCCTGCAGAACTGCCCGATAAAACGCCTATTTTAGAAGGGCTGAAAGAACAATTTAGCGGTATGGTCAAACTTACCGACCAGAATCATAAAGAAGCATTGTCTTTATTGGCAACAAAGCGGGATATCTGCCGATTGCTTCTGCCGCCGGATAATCCTGCTGGAGTCAGTTCCCAAGAAACCGATGATTTAATAAATAAAATTAAGGAAACCTTGGTGACTCTTAAATACACTAAAGCCGATGAACTTATTCGCATTCTTCGGGAAAATCGTATACGGTTAGAAGCGGAAAAACCATTTACCCCAGAACTTGCTAAGGTTGGCGAGATGGCAGACGGAATGATGACATTTGATTCTACCCAGCATCTCGTGTCAGAGAAACTAGGTAAATTAATCCGAGTTCCTGAAGAAGTTGAAGTAGAAGAAACGCTTGACCCTAAGACCGGCCAGTATATCCAGACCAAACGCCGGTTGAAATTCCGTTTTGTGGCTGAGACGGAATTTGCGCCGCCCGGGTTTGGTAAAATCACACGCAAAGCCCCGCCGATAGTCAAGCCTAATTTAGTTGATATTAAAACACTTATAATGAAACTTCGCAAAGAATCTGGTGAAATTATCCCGCCGGTTGCTAAAGAGGTAATGATGAGTTTTATCCACAATAACCTGGCGGTCAAAATAGAGGTTTTTATCAAGGACAAATGGTTGCAGATAGGCGAATTCAGCCCGTCGCAACTTCCGGGTTTTGAGCACACCCAGGGCGACGAGCCGCTTATGGCCTGGAATCTGCTGGTGGCTTTTGCCCTTAGCGCGCCCAACGGCCAACCGGCGCCGGAAGGCGAAACCAAGGATGAAACCCGCAAAAAGAAGAACGCCTTTTACAAGCAGGTTGACCGGTTGAACGAGAAATTGCAGGCCCTTCTGGGTATTACTGATAAAGCTATCGTCCGGGACACAACCACCGGCAATTATAAATCGGTTATCCGCCTTTTTGCCTCTAAACACAGCACCATAGAATAGCCTTCGCTTGCACGACTACGAAAAGATAAAGTCAAATGCCCTTTGGCCCCCGGAAAGGGGATGAAGTCTAAATCCATGATGGTATGCCCTATAACGTTTTCCTAAATTCCTGTTAACAGCATTTTCTTCTTCTATAGCCGTGGCTTGAGATAGTCTTTTATCCCAATTTATTACTTTTATTCTATCAGGTCCTTTTTTAAGGAGGTCTATTAATTCTATATCATCAGGATTCAAACTACAACCAATTATAATCAACTCATCGGCATTTTTTAACCTGCTTTCGGCAACATCCCAGATTGATTTCAAAGACGGATTAAGCTCTTTCCTTCCGGGTGGAACAATACAAACCGAGGAGCCGTCTCTGGTATACTTCGGGCGTATTGCCCCACGGAGTACTGTGATTTTATCTCCTGTGAGTTGCCAGTTTAATGAGCCGTGTAGATGGTAAACTGAAAAAATCTGGTCAGGTAATAACCGAAGCGAAATGTCGTTATCAAATAGTTTAAATTCGTCTCTTATGCCATAATCAATACGTCCATTATTAATCAGAAGTACCTCCCTATCAAGGTATAAATCATAATTCAAGGTCATAAAGAAATCATCTTTATTTAACCGGCCATCAAGCAATAAGGTTTTAAATAATGAAGGTTCTCTTATTACGTTACCATTAATGTAATTATGAATATAAGCAACATCACTTTGAGTGGTATCAGCTAATAATTCATATATTGCGGAATGAACCGAATCCAAGAGTGTATTTTGGACTTCTTTAGGAAATTTATATGATATGTCCATTAGGTCTTCAATATTTGCGTCATACAGTTGTTTCTCACCTCCTATATGAGGAATGACCGATTCTTTAATTCTCTGATATAATGCAGGGTTACGACCGCCCAATAATTTTAAGAAATCATCGGAAAGGGGGGCTCCGGGATATTCCGCCCTTGTTGCTCCTGCGCCGATTAAGAATGCTCTACTCATATAACTATAAAATAACTCTTTGATAGGGGTTGGTCAAGGAAATGCCTTAACAAAGCTCATATTAACCCTATTAACTGCTGACAAAGGGGTCTATCAGGTCAGTGGTTTGTCCGATGTCCGCAAAAATCCTGCCAAGATTTTACCTCCCAAATTAGTCTCAAACCCCTATATTTAGCCCTTTCCCAGCCGCTCCTTGCTGACAAACCTGACAAACTGGTCATATTTTCGGGTATAGGTAGAGGAAGAGAATAGTTCTCTTTCCAATGCCCAAATGGGCAAGGAGGTAGTTATGGCACGGATAATACAATGTTGGGCCTGCGGCAAGTCCGCAGACAGTCCCGCACTTATGCGGGGTAAGGCTTTACCACAGCGCACCAAAGCGAACCTGGTTTGCCACTGGTCCGGGTTATGCCGTCAGTGCGTGGATAGCGCTGGTCCAGGTGATACGGCTGATACCGGGTATCAGTCCTGTAAGGAATGCGGGAAGCCGTTGCCGGGCGGGGAGAGCGTATCCGCGGTTGCGGCCCGGGCCATAGGCTATTGCTGGTATTGCTACCAGGCAAGGTTTGCGCCGCCCGCAAGACGGGTAAGCCTTGCGCCGGTCAGGCGGCGGCAGGGCGGCAAATGGGTTGATATCAGGTTGTTGATGTCCTGGTGGCCGGACAATGCCCATGTCAGGCAAGGCGAAAGGAAAGAGGTTCTGGAAAGTATGCGATTACTTAAGGAGGAAACAGATGAATAGGCTAAAGGGTCGGATTGTCGGGTTTCGGCGGGTAACGCCGGCAGGTAAGGCGCGTTACTTTTTCTGCCGCCTGCCGGAGCGGCCGGTTTGACCCGGGCCTTAGCGTGGTTCGGAATTTATATTCCGTTGTTCGTTATACGAACTACGCAAAACAAACAACGAACAACGGGGAGGTAAGATTTTATGGCTACAATCGTTAGTAAGGTGTTGTTGTTTGTGCCGCTGGACTTGGCGGAAGCGCCGGAGCATATGACCAATGACTGGCGCGACAGCTTGAAGTCCAAGGCCGGGGTGATGGACCAAAAGCGGAAGCTGATTATCCCGGATGAGATGGCCTATAAGACCAAACTGGCCGGGCCGTCGGCCGAAGGGTTTGCGCCTCTGATTGCGCCGACCTTTAAGTCCAGGAGCGGTAAGACCCGCGATGATATTGTCAACGCACAGCAGGAAAACGTGCTGGCGACTTTCAGCGCCTACGAGGAGGCCTTGATACGGGCTTTTGAAGAGGTTGAAGGCGAGGTTGCCAAGCGTTTCAAAGAGGCGGTTGACAACGCGGCTGACCTTTACAGCACCCGGGTGGCCAAGCGGACACTGCCTTTCACGGGGGAGAAAACTATCGGTAAATCAGTAGTCGGCATTGCGCCGCTCTGGCTGACCGATGACCCGACCGCAGAAGGGCTTATCCGGGCGGTTGACCAGGTGCTTCAGGGCGGACCGCGCAACGTGGCGCAGACGACCCTGGTTGACACCAGAGCCGCTCTTAAGGCGGCTCTGGCCCAGCAACTGCTCAAAGGCGGCGTGATTATCGTGACCGGTAAGTTCCAGGCTTCTGCAATCCAGAAGGAAAACGACGCCATTAATGCGATAATCAAGGGCTTGCAAGATTCCACGGTATATACTTTGTTCGCCACGGGCGGCGATAGTCATTGCGACTACGTCATCCTGGACGGCAAGTTATACCTGGAAATCCAGGTGTCGATACCGTAACCAAGTAAGATCCCGGCGTAATAACCGGGATGAGACCCAGTAATGCCCCGCCCCGATTAAACCCGGGGCGGCGGCTAACTGGCTCTAAAGGAGATTGAATTATGTTAAAACCTAATGAAGTAACAACCTCAAAGATAGCGACATACGCGGTGACGGAATCCAAGATTGCTAAGGACTCTGTTACCAATGATAAAATCAAGGATGGAGCCGTTGCCACATCCAAGATAGGCGAGAAACAGGTGACCGGGGAAAAGATAGCTGACCGGGCCGTCACAACGGCAAAGATAGTGGATGGGGCTGTCACCGGCTCAAAGATTGCGGACGGAGCCGTGACACGTGACAAGATTAGCGACGGCGTTCTGGGCAGGCCGCTTACTCCTCCGGTAGCCACCACCGAGATTGCCGATGCCTCTGTTACCGAGGCCAAGCTCCAGAATAACTCCGTCTCCACGGATAAAGTCAAGGACGGCGCAATAACCGGAGCCAAGATAGCCCAGAACACCATCACCCAGGGAGATATCGCCGCCAATGCCGTCGGCACCGGAGAACTCAGGGATTCTGCGGTAACTACGCCTAAGATATTGGATGGCGCGGTGACTCCGGCCAAGCTTTCCTTTACTCCGGGCGGGGTGACACGACCATTGACACCGCCAATAGAAAACGCAGAAATCGCAGGAGACGCAGTAACCGCCGAAAAGATAGCAACAGGCGCTGTTACCAATGCGAAGATAGCGGACCGGGCCGTGGATTGGGTCAAGATTGCCTTGGCCTGTATCAATCACGAACTGCTCTATAATCTGGCTCCGCCCACGGACGGGCAAATCCTGTCTTTCGATGCGGCCACCGGCAAGTTCAATTGGATTGCTCCGCCTACCGGCGGTGCGGGAGGGATGCAGTTGACCCTGTTACCTTCGCAGCCCTTGGTCTTCTCCGAGAACTCGATGGCGGACATTGACCAACTGATAGACCTGTCAACCGTTATTCCGGTAACGGCACAGGCGGTGCTGGTGGAAATCCAGTTAAACGCCATGTCTGTGCCGGTGGGTATGGAGCAGATACTGACGGTCCTTGGCCGCCGTTCTGGCTCTGACTATGGGAATTCAACCATACATTTCATCTGGCAGAATATGGTGGGGATGAATAACAATGCCTATAAAGAATGTATGCTTGCTGTCGATGCACTGAGACAGTTGAGAGTTCTCGCCACTAAAAATGGCGTATTCACAAGTATCAATATCTGGATAAGAGGTTGGATAGAGTAATTTAGCCACGAATTAACACGAATGGACACTAAAAATCTTTGTGTTCTTCGTGCCTCCGCCTGACTGACGCCCGCCCGGACGAATTTCCGTTCGGACAGGTAGTCGGTCAGGTTCGTAGTGAAATTAGTTTTTTGTGGTTAACAACCGGTAATTTATCTCTTTTTCTTGACCGACCGGAAGACATCGGTATGATTGTTAAAACATTTGGTCACTAATTTCGCAATCCGTAGAGATGTGGGTGAAGGGTTATGATTGAAATCAGAATTCACGGCCGCGGCGGACAGGGCGCGGTTATCGCTTCGGAAATATTAGCGGATTCTTTCTTTGCCCAGGGCCAGTCGGTCCAGACCTTCCCGGAATTCGGCGTGGAACGGCGCGGCGCTCCGGTGGCCGCTTACCTGCGCATCGATACCAAACCCATTCGGTTGCGTTGCCGCATCTATAAGCCGGACCATATCGTGGTGCTTGACCCGGTGCTCCTTAATTCGGTTGACGTGACGGTCGGGCTCAAGGACGGCGGCTGGATTCTGATTAACAGCAATAAGGAACCGGACCAGATGAAGTTCCCCAAACGGTTCAACGTGGCCACGGTGGACGCCACCGGGGTGGCCATCAAGTACCGGCTGGGCGCGCGGACGGCTCCTATCGTCAATACGGCCATCTTGGGCGCGGTCTGTCGCCTGCCGCTGGCCGTCAAGCTGAATATAGACACCCTGCGCAAGGCCATCAGCGAGGGCGTGCCGTTTGACCCGGCGACCAATGTCAAGGCCGCGGAAGAGGCGGCTAAAATAGTCAAAAGCAATAATAAACTATTGGAACTATCCCGCTGAAGCGGGATTGTGCAAAAAAGAGATCGCACTTATGAAAAAACTACCGCCCTGGGCTATTTCGTTCGATTCGACCCTTTATAACAAGACCGGTTCCTGGCGCAATTTCCGGCCGGTTTATGAGAACAAACTGCCGCCGTGCAACGACGCCTGTCCGGCCGGCGAGCAAATCCAGGGCTACATCGACCTGCTTAACAACAATCAATACCGCCAGGCTTGGGAACTGTTGACCAAGAACAATCCGTTGCCGGCCACCTGCGGCAGGGTGTGTTTCCATCCCTGCGAGACGGCCTGTAACCGGGCGACATACGATGAGGCCATCGCGGTGCATAATATCGAGCGTTTCATCGGCGATTACGGACTGAGCCATAAGCTGTCGTTCAAGCGGCCGGCCAAGCGCAAGTCTAAAAAGGTGGCCATCGTGGGCGGCGGACCGGCCGGGCTTTCCTGCGCTTACCAGTTGGCTTTGATGGGCTACCGGCCGACCATACTCGAGGCTTCATCGCGGCTGGGCGGATTGCTGACCAACGCCATACCTTCATACAGATTACCCAAGCGGGTTGCCCAGGCCGAGATAGACCGGATTGTCAGGCTGGGCGTCAATGTCAAGACCAATTTCAGGTTGGGCCGGAACGAGTCGTTTGCCGGGCTGACCTGCGAATACGACGCCATATTCATCGCCACCGGCGCTTACATAGAACGCAAGCTGGGCATTGCGGGCGAGGATAACCATAACGTCATCCCGGCTCTGGAGTTCCTGGATATGCTGGCCCGTGGGCGAAAGCCCAAGCTGGGCCGTGAAATCGCGGTCATCGGCGGCGGCAACGCGGCTATGGACGCGGCCCGGAGCCTGCTCCGGATGGGTAAGGACCCATTGATTATCTACCGCCGGACCAAGGGCGAGATGCCGGCCATACCTGACGAGATTCACGAAGCCGAGGAGGAGAAGATACCGTTCCTGTTCCTGACGGCTCCGGTTAAGATATTGACCAAGGGTTCGAAGATAACCGGGTTGGAATGCATCCGGATGAAGCTGGGGCCGGTGGACAAGTCCGGCCGGCGGTCGCCGGTGCCGATAAAGGGTTCTAATTTTAAGGTCAAGCTGGACGGCATCATCACGGCCATCGGCGAGATGGCTGAGACCTCGTTCCTGCCGCCGGGCGTGTTGAATGACGGCTGGATACGGGCCGACGGCAACGGCATGACCGTGGTCAACGGCGTGTTCGTGGGCGGCGACGCGCTGACCGGGCCGCGCACGGTGGTTGAGGCCATTGGGGCCGGCAAGCGGGCGGCCTTTGCCATCAACGAATACCTGGTCAAGGGTAAGCTCAACCAGCCGCAACCCAAGACAACCAAGCCGGTGGCCTTTGAGGAACTCAATACGGCTTACTTCGAAGTGGCGCCGCGGATGGATATGCAGAAATTGCCGGTCAACAAGCGGACCAGCAGTTTTGACGAGGTGCTCCAGGGATACAAGGACGAGACATTACATAAAGAATCGACCCGTTGCTTCAGTTGCGGGGTATGCAATAAGTGTGACAACTGTTTTATTTTCTGTCCGGATATGGCCGTGCTCAAGAAGAAGTCCGGCTATGAGTTCAATTACGATTATTGCAAGGGTTGCGGCGTGTGCGTGACTGAATGCCCGCGCCGGGCCATAAGCTTAGTGGAAGAGAAGAGATAAATAATTTACCACGAAGGCACGAAAATACGAAAGTAGGAAAAAGAATAAGATAGTGGGAAAAGAAAAGGCTATTAGGATACCACGAAAGCGCGAAAGTGGGAAATAAGGAAAAGGATAAGATTTCTTAGGATATTAAGAAAGTACGAAAGAAGCGAAATATAGTTAAAAACGGATTAAATGGAATTTGACGAGCTGTCTAAGAAGATTATAGGCGCTGGAATTGAGGTGCATAAGAAACTGGGACCGGGTTTTCTGGAGTCGATATACCAAGCGGCATTGCCTATTGAATTGGCGAAAAGAGGGTTGCCGGTAGTCGAACAAAAGGAAATAAAGATATATTACGACGGAAAGGAAATAGGGGTTCATAGGCTTGATTTGATAGTTGATAATCAAGTCATTGTTGAGTTGAAAGCGGTGAAGGAATTCGATGAGTCGCATACAGCTCAGCTATTATCTTATTTGAAAGCAACAGGACTGAAGATTGGGCTTTTGCTCAATTTTGCCAAGCCTGTACTGGATATAAAAAGGATAGTAAATTAATTAATTTAGTGTTTTCTCAATTTCGTGTTTTCGTGGTAAAGGTATGAGAGAAGTAATTTCAGGTAATCATTGTGTATCTTACGGGGCGATGCTGTCCCGGGCGCAGGTGATATCGGCTTATCCGATAACGCCTCAGACTCAGATAGTCGAGATGCTCTCGGAGTTCTGCCGGACCGGGCGACTGAACGCTAAGTTCATTAAGGTTGAGTCTGAGCATTCGGCCATGGCCGCCTGCATCGGCGCTTCGCTGACCGGGGCCAGGGCCTTTACGGCTACCAGCGGACAGGGATTGCTGCTGATGCACGAGCTGATTCACTGGGCGGCCAACGCCCGTCTGCCCATCGTTATGGCCGATGTCAACCGCTCCATCGGTCCGGGCTGGAATATCTGGACCGAGCAGAACGATTCTCTTTCGCAGCGCGATACCGGCTGGATGCAGATTTACTGCGAATCCAACCAGGAAGTGATTGATACGGTCATTCAGGCCTTTCGGATTGCCGAGAAGGTCTACCTGCCGGTGATGGTGGTGCTGGACGCTTTTGTGCTTTCGCATACCTCCGAACCGGTCGATGTGCCGGACCAGAAGAAGGTGGACCGGTTCCTGCCGTCTTACAAGCCGGCCTTCCAACTGGACATCAATAAGCCTTCGTCATTCGGCGGACTGACCACGCCGGATTTTAATATGGAATTCAAATACCAGATAGAGCAGGCCATACAAAACGGTTTGGAAGTTGCCAAGCAGGTGGACCGCGATTTCGGGCGGGCCTTCGGACGTAGTTACGGAATCATTGAAGCGTACCGTTGCGACGGCGCGGACATCATCCTGCTGACCTCGGCGACCATAACCTCGACCAGCCGCGATGTGGTTGACGAGCTGCGCAAGAAGGGCGAAAAGGTCGGCTTGCTCAAGGTCAGGCTGTTCAGGCCGTTCCCGGCTAAGGCCATCAACGCAGTGCTCACCAAGACCAAGAAGGTGGCGGTGATAGACCGTAATAATTCTTTCGGCGTGGGCGGGATATTCTGCCAGGAGCTCAAGGCGGCGATGTGCAATACGCCACGGAAACCGCAGATATACAGTTATGTGGTGGGTATGGGCGGCCGAGACGTCACGCCGGATACGATAAAAGATATTTATTACCAGACCAAGAAGGCCAAAACACCGGCGGACAGGTCAATCTGGGTCGGGTTGAAGAAGGAATTGGTATGATATTCAAAGGTAATGTTCCGGACCAGGAATTCATGCGCTCGGGCCACGTGGCCTGCCCGGGTTGCGGCGGGGCACTGGCCATGAAGCTGGCTCTTAAGGCGCTGGGCAAGAAGACGATGATTGTATTGCCGGCCTGTTGCTGGTCCATCATTGACGGTCCGTTCCCGTATTCATCGGTGACGGTGCCGCTGGGCCATACCGCTTTTGAAACAGGCGGCTCAATGGCCTCGGGAGTACGCGCGGCGCTGGATATTCTGGGCAAGAAGGATATCACGGTCATGACCTGGGCCGGCGACGGCGGTACGTTTGACATCGGCTTGCAGGCTTTGTCCGGTGCGGCCGAGCGGCAGGAGAACTTTATTTACGTTTGCTATGATAATGAGGCTTATATGAATACCGGTATCCAGCGCAGTTCAGCTACGCCCTGGGGCGCCTGGACCACGACCACGCCGGCCCGGAAAGGGGAGCCCAAGAAGAATATTATGGACATTATGGTGGCGCACAAGGTGGCTTATGCGGCTACCGCTTCGGTGGCTTACCCGGACGATTTGGTCCGCAAGCTCCGGAAGGCCAAGTCGGTTACCGGCACCAGATTCATTCACATATTCGCGCCGTGCCTGCCCGGATGGAAGACATTGCCTGATTTATCGATTAAGCTGGCCCGGCAGGCGGTGCAGTCAAGGTATTTCCCGCTTTATGAGGTCGAGAACGGCATAAAATATACGCTTAATCTGCCTGACCCGCAAGAACCGCGGAACAAGCCTAAGTCTAAAGTACTTTCCCGTCCTGAGATTCTCCGGCAATATATCGGGGTTCAGGGCAGATTTAAGGGTTTAAGCGAAGAGGATATTAAAAATATCGAGAAAAACATTGACTTTTCGTGGGAAGTATTATTGAATAGGTGCAAAATTATAAAGGAGAAGTAAAATATAATGAAAGCAATAAAGTTGTTGAGTGTTCTTTGTGGATTGGGTCTGATTTTTGTGTTTAATACGCATTGCGGCAGCGCGCCGACCGTCGCCGAGGCGAAGTCGCTACCGGTAACCGAGGTGAAAGTGGAGCAACCGTCTGCCCCGGCACCTGCGGATAAAACAGGAGATAATCAGATGGAAGTTCTGAAACAGAACGCCAAGAAGTCGCTGGAACTGCTCCAGAAGATGAGCTACCCGGAATTATACACGAAGTATCTGGATCTTAAGACCAAGGAAGTGATAGATTTCGAGACGATGATAAGCCGTTTAAAAGGTATTCAGGCGGTTTATGTGGCCGAATCGCACACCACCGTGGCTCACCATGATTTGCAGCTCAAGGTGCTTAAGAGGATGCGCGAGCTTAACCCCAAGACGGCGCTGGCCATGGAATTCCTTTATCGTTCCAAACAGCAGATTACCGATGACTATATGAACGGCAAAATTAGTGATGAAGAGTTTGATACTAAGAGTGTGGATGGGTTTGGTGTGTATTATAAGTATTACATTGATATGTTGAGATACGCCAAGGTTAATAACATAAAGACTGTGGGCCTGAACGTGGAGAAACCGCTCAAGCAAAAGATGGCTAATATGGGCTGGGATAAGTTGACGCCCGAGGAACAGAAACTGATAGCCAAGGATATCGACACCTCTAACGAGGATCACCGTAAATTCGTGATGGATAAGTTCAAAGGTATGATGAACGCGATGGGGCCGATCAAGAACAACAGCATGCTGGATAGGTTCTACCTGATGCAGTGCATTTGGGATGAGACTTTTAGCGAGACCATTGCCAACCATCTTAAGGCGGCGAACGATAAAGACGCCCAGGTTATGATTGTGCTCGGCAGTGGCCATGTTGATTACAAGTTCAACACGCCGGACCGGGCTTACAAGCGCTACCAGGTGCCGTTCAGGACGATTGTCCCGGTCGAAACCAATAAGTTTAATTTGGTTGATTACAGCGAGCTGCTGTTTTCGACCATCGGTGATTTCGCTTATTTCTCGGATATGCCCAAAGGGGAATAGCGGATAATTCGGCCGGTTAACCGGTATTTTTCTTGACAGTACTTTAAAATAATCTATACATAGGTCTACTGGATTACAGGATTAGCTAAGGAGATTATATATGGCGCATAAAAAAGGCGGCGGTTCAAGCAGGAATGACCGGGACAGCAATGCCCAAAGCCGCGGCATCAAGCGTTTCGGCGGCGAATTGGTCAAGCCCGGCGGCATCATTGTCCGCCAGTGCGGCACGCTTCATAAACCGGGACGGAATGTGGATATTGGCCGTGATGATACACTTTATTCCCTTATCGCCGGTAAGGTTAAATTCGAAGGCGGCAAGAAGGTCAGTGTTTATCCGGTTGTTAATTAAAATATGGTAGAACTTGTATTAACATTTGAGCGTAAGCCGGTTAATACTTTCCACATCGATAAAGATACGATTCTTATCGGTCGCGACCCGACTTGCGACGTCAGGATAGACAATTCCGGGATTTCCCGCCATCATGCCAAGATTGAAAAGCAAAACGATGTTTACGTGCTTTCCGACCTGGGCAGCGGTAATGGGACGTTTGTCAAGGGCGAGAAAGTAACCAAGCATTACCTGAATGACGGCGATGAAATCGCCATCTGGAACTATTCGATATTTTTCAAGATACCTAAAAATGAGGTGGAAAAAGTCGATAAGTTTGATGTTCAGAAAATAGACCCTGAGCATACCATCGCGCTTAATGTCAAGCAGTTGGAACTTAAGCAGAAGGAAAGGGCCAGCCCGTTTACGGCTTACCTGACTTATCAGGAGAAAAAGCGCGACGTCAATTATTCGATAATGAAGTCAGCCACGTTTTTCGGCAAGTCATCCAAGTGTGAGTTTAAAATAAGCGGTTGGTTTATTCAGCCCCGGCATGCGATGATTATCCGTGACGAAATAGGATTCCGGTTCATCAACTTCAGCAAGAGCGCTCTGGGCAAAGTCAATAACCAGCCGGTCGATGACTATCGCCTTAAGGGCGGGGATGTCCTGGAAATAGGGGCTTTGAAGATAAAGTTCAATATGGGCCTGCCGCCTAAATAAATAGTCCGCAAAAGTCTATTATCGATAAGAAAAACAACACAAATCTTTCAGGCAACAATCAGGATTTTTCTGCGTCCGCGCAGGGAATGACCGAAAGCCAGATCATCACCCGGGGCATCAAGGACATGCGCGTTATTCGGGCGTTCTTGAAAGTACCGCGCCATTTGTTCGTGTTGCCCGATGATATCAGATGTGCCTACGAAGACCATTCATTGCCGATTGGATACGGTCAGACCATTTCTCAGCCGTTTATAGTCGCTTATATGCTTGAGCATCTGGAGCTCAAGGGTCACGAGAAAGTTCTTGAGATCGGGACTGGATCTGGTTACCAGACGGCTCTTCTGTCCGAATTAACACGAGATATTTACACTGTCGAGCGGATAGCCGAGTTGTCTGAATTGGCTCAACAACGGTTAAATAAGATGGACATAAAAAAGGTATTTTATAAGATAAGCGATGGGACGCTGGGCTGGCCGGAAAAGGCGCCGTTTGAAAGGATTATCGTCAGCGCCGGGGCCCCAAAAGTGCCTGATGCGTTAATTGAGCAGTTGGCTGACGGCGGTTTTCTATTGATTCCGGTAGGTAGCGAGCGCCATCAGGAAATAACGCGCGTTCGCAGGCAGGGTACAAAGATTATCACCGAAAACATTGGTTCGTGCGTATTTGTTAAATTAATAGGTAAACAGGGATGGGAAGAGAAATGAAAAGGATATTGGTTATCGTGTTAGTCGGTTGGTTGGGTATGGGTTGTTCGTCGCTTTATACGGCGACTAAAGAGCATATCAGCCGGGGTGATGAATATTATCAAAGACAGTCAAATTACCGGGCTCTGATGGAATACAGCAAGGCATTGTCTGAAATAGATTCTTTGGATGACAGCGCTTCCGGGCGATTCGTCAAAGCGGCGTTATTTTATCATATGCATCTGATCGATGCGGTCAGCTTGTATAAGAATGTTTCGCCTAATGTTCAAGCCAAACATTCCTATTTGGGACAGATGATATTAAGCGACCCAAATATTGATTTTTTGGAGAGAGCATTGAAAGAGCTTATCAGCGTTGAAACAAAACCCAAGGATTATAATGTCGAGAAAATAGAGCCGTTTTTGTTCGTGGAAAAGGGTCTTATAGCCGGCGATTATCTAACTCGGGTTGCCAAGCAAGGGGTGATGAATAATACGGTGGCTCATCCTGATAGTCCGGTGCCGGTCGATTTTATGGAGCGGTCGTCAAGATACGCCTATCTGGAAGCGGCGCGTGGTTTTTATTTGGATGCCTGGGCTCGGGTTATAATTGTATCTAAGAGTGATGATCCGCCGAATAACATCAATTACCTTTTGGCTTTATGCAATAATCGCCTGAAGAATAATTATTCGGAGATTATTGATTCCCTTGAGTTACAGCCGGTGGCTGGTTCGCCGCAGAAAATAGAGCATTATAAAGAAGTCTTGGGCCGGATAAATGAATTCAGCATAAACACCAGTTTGTCCAGTTTATCGTTTGATAAGACTGCCAACATAACTTTGGAAAAAGTGTCGTTAGCTGTTTTGAACGAGCCGCTGAGCAAGGGGGAAACAGTGCTGGATGGGGCTTTCCATTTGCAGGAGATGCGCCACCAGATGAGCCGGGCGATTGAGGAAATTGTTGAAGATAAGAAAGAACAAGCTGATGAATACCTGCTGAATGCGTTGGAATCATTAGTCCGCACTAAAGAGTTTGATTATGGATATGGAGATGATACGCTAAATTTTCTTAATACCACCATTTCTGATATTTATTTGAACCTTTATCGGTCATTCGTCGCCATTAAGCAACCCGTTAAGTAACAGCATTCGAGTAGGGGGATATTAATCTTACTTATTACTTTCTATTTCATACTGATTAAATTGTATTGTTACCGGATTAGGTTCGTTACGCCGTTCCAACGGTTTGCCGGCCTTGTCCACTTTGGTTATGGCGATACTCGAAGGTATCATTATGTTCTTCGGATACTCATACAGGTAATTAATAAGTGTTCTTTCCAGGAATTCATTTTTAGCGTTTTTCTTGGTAATATCCAGTTTGCCCATATTCCATAGTTTTTTATACTTGACCGGTGAGATTATTGCGAAAATATTCTCACGCTTATTGGCAGTCTCAAATTTTGTTATCTGGTAATCCTTGTTACACCAGATAGCCACAGAAAATGATTCATCATTAGACAGTGGGGTGGGTGATTTTGTTTTTTCCTTATTAGGTTGTTCAGGATCAGGCGAATCCTTTGGTTCGAGGGGTTGTGGTTCTTGCTTCTTTGTATCAGAGCCTTTTTCTTTGGTTTTAGGGGTTATGTTTATGCGGGTAAGTTTGCCATCGGGTAAAGCGGTTATTTCCAGCTTGGTTTTGTCTACACTATCAAGCAGTTTGAAAAATATCTGGACCGGATACGTAATCTTGGATAATTCTTGGTAAGCGTCCTGCATCATTCTGGCGTATGTTTCCGCTTCAAACTTTGCCTCGGGGCGGAAATATGCCGGTAGGTCGCGTGCCTTGACCTGAACTGGTTTATCGCGTTCCCAGATTAATTCATAATTAACGTTTGTTAAGATGAAGTTATTGCGAAAATCCCTGGATTTGGCGATTTCCGGAATCTTAACAAAACAGGCATAACGCGTTACGCCCTGTTTTTCAATAGTGTAGTATGAATCGCGTACTTTTTGAAGAGTATCCTCGGCTGATTCGGAAGGATTTTTTATTTTATCTTTGGTCTCGTCCTCGTCGTCTTCATCGGCTTCCGTAGCCGGTGCCGGTGTAGGTTTTTTATTCTCGGCGCTGAATATGGGCATAAAGGCCGAAGTCATGATTAACGACATAATCCATATGCAAGCAATCAAGTTTTTCATAAGGCACCTCATAAATTAATACTAATCTATATATCTTATTGCGGCATTTTGGGCAAGAAAATATGCCTGACCATTTTTTTGACCAATACTTGACTATTTAGACATTTGTGATAAAAATAGCCAATATGAGAAACTTAATGATTGTATTTTATATAACTCCATTAGTTATAATAACAGGATGTCAGCTATCAAACAAGACACATTTGGATGTCCGGCCAGTGCCGGTTGTTACGGCTACCGTAACAGCTGATATTGGTAAGGCTTTGGGTTTTTTAGAAGAGTATTATATTGACGATGCGCTGAAGTTGATGGGGCTAGATAGACCGGCGCTTGGGTTCAAGAAAGATATGGAGGATGATGACTACCGGTTGGAGATAGTCCAGGGCTCACTTCATAAACCACTGGAGCTTCCTGGGCAATGCGATAAAATAGATAAGTCCTGGCAGGATGCCAAAACACTTTTAGATAGCTTTAAGGTGGAAGTATCTCATTTGGGCAAATGGTGGAGTATTAGCAGTACAGCAGCAGCCTCAGTTTCGGGAGATATCGACAGTCTTGTTAATAAAAGCCCGAAAGAACTGCGGGGTATTTTAAGAAGTCTGCTTGATGCAAGTTATCAATCTCAAGGATTAATGAACAAAGCATTTGAGAAGTTAACGCTTGAAGAACGTAAATACATAGTTAAGAACGTAATACCGAAGATGATATTGAATGGTGATAGTGTACCGGATGATTTTCAGCTTGACGCAGAAAAAGTGGAGATGAATCTTGTCCCGCCCGGATCAAAGGTTGAGACTCAGGGCCGGGATGTGATAGATCCGGAAGAAGTGGCTATGTTAAAGCTTACGCTTAAGATAAATTATAGCTATTTGCATCAAGCTGGATTAATAATGACATCGGCGGCAGATAATGTGATAGAAATGCTTAAGGGCGTAAGCACGGACACCATAAAAGCTGATAATATTCGGAACGAATATGTTTCCGGGGACGTTGTATTCTATAAGGATACGCCGAATGGCCCGGTGATTATCGGTGGAGCCGGAGAAAATATTTATTATAAAGATGCATTACTGATAATTGATCTGGGCGGAGACGATAGGTATCTTAATCGGGCCGGAGGGGCAATAGGACTGCCAAATCCTGAGACCTCGATAGTAATTGATTTGGCTGGGGATGATTTTTATTCCTGTTATAAGAAGTTTTCACAGGGTGGCGCGCTTTTTGGCATTGGTATTCTGGCCGACTTGGGAGGCGATGATATTTATCAGGCGGGGCACTTTAGTCAGGGGGCGGCTATGTTTGGTATAGGAATACTTTGGGATAAAAACTCGTATGAGGACTCATTCTCAGCAAACCATTTCTGCCAGGGAGCTGGAGGTTGGGGCATCGGAATTCTTTATAATGAGTCAGGGGATACTAAGTATTATTCCAGAACGTTTTCTCAGGGGATTGGATTTACGCTGGGCACCGGGGCGTTGATTGATAAAGCTGGTGATGATTATTATACCGCCGCTGGTACGATTATGAATAACCGTCCTTATAGCATGAGCCAGGGATTTGGTCAGGGTAACCGGCCGATTGCTTCAGGTGGCGTGGGTACGCTTATAGATTTAACCGGTAGTGATCATTACACCGGATTTTTTTATGCCCAGGGCTGTTCGTACTGGTACGGATTAGGCATTTTGATAGATAATGCCGGTAATGACCGTTACGACGCGCAGGTTTATGCTCAGGGATGCGGGATACATCTTTCGACCGGGATTTTGATAGACCGAGGGGGCAGTGATTTTTATAACTGTACTTATGGCGGTAATGCCCAGGGAGCAGCCCATGATTTGGCTGTAGGCATCCTTATCGACAAAAACGGTCGTGATACGTATGTCGGAATGGGCAACAATCAGGGGTCAGCAATAACTAACTCGGTTGCGTTATTTATAGATAGTGAAAGTGATGATATTTATTATACTTCTCCTAAAGGCGGGCAGGGTTTTGGTGGTACGGCCCGCAATTACGGAAGTATTGGTATTTTCCTGGACCTGAATGGGAATGATTTTTATTCGGAACAATATCTTAACCCTGGTTGTGGAAGTGCCAATAACAGCCGTTGGACTAAAGGAGACAAAGGTGCCGGGATTGATACGGTAGGAGGCAAATAAAACGTGGATAAAACAGCGGATATCATTGTTATTGGCGGCGGAATTATCGGGACTAGTATTGCCTACCATCTTGGTGAGATGGGTGTTAAAAATGTAATCCTGCTGGAAAAAAACCTTATTGGCAGTGGGTCTACCGGTAAAGCCGCCGGATTAACAATACATCAGTGGAATACTGAGTTGGATGTTAAATTGGTTATGGGATCTTTGGAAATATATAGAAAGCTTAACAGCCAAAATAATAAAGAACTTTTTCATCAGAGTGGTCTGGTCTATTTGGCGATGAACGATACTGAGGAGAGATATCTGCGTCAGTCGGAGTCATTGCTTAAAAAATACGGCGTCAGAACTGATTGGTTGGAAAATAAAGATATGCATAAGTATCTCAGCTGGATGAGCACCGGTGATTTTAAATGCGGTCTTTATACTTCTGATGATGGTTATATGGATCCTTATCAAGTAGCATACGGATTTGCCCAAGCGGCCAGAAAAAAAGGAGTTAGGGTTAATGAGATGTCCGAGGTTACGGGTATAGAGATGTCCCGAGGCGGGATTACGGCTGTTAAAACAACGGAAGGCAGTATTTCTACGAGGATAGTTATTAATGCGTCTGGTTGTTGGGCTAAGAAAATAGGCAATATGATAGGCCTAAAGCTACCGTTTAAACCTTACCGCACCCAGATTGCGATACTTAAGCCGGTGGAGCCTTTGCCAGAACGGTTTGCGGCGGTGTATGATATGCACCGCAACGTTTATTTCCACGGCGAAACGGGTGGTTTGTTGCTGGCGGGTGATGGCACGACTGAAAAAGAAGAAAATCCTGATATGTTTCAGCAGAAGGTTGATAGTTCATTCCTGGAAGAAATAGCCCAGAAAGTTTCGGACCTTATTCCTCATATGTCTGATGCAAAAGTGGCTAATTCCTGGGCAGGTCTCTGCACCGCAACTCCTGATCGTCTTCCGATTATTGGTCCTGTACCGGAGGTGTCGGGGCTGATACTTGCCAATGGCTCAAACGGCTATGGGTTTATGCGTGCCGGGATGCTTGGGAAGCTGGTTGCCCAAATTGCTACTGGTATTAAAACATCAATTGATACAAAGCCAATGCTAATAACCAGATCGGCTTTATCGGGGGATGTCTCTGAATTCAAGATTAAGCAAGGGATGACGCTTTGATTATTGGTTGTATTTTATTCCAATAATCTGATATTTCAATACGCCGGCTGGTACTTTAATCTTTACAATTTCTCCGATTTTGTGTCCCATTAGGCCTTGTCCAATAGGAGTTGTAATAGCGATAAGGTTCTCAGCCGGGTTAGATTCTCCGTCTCCGACCAAGATATATTCTTCGATAATATTTGCATCTAAATCATTAACTTTGACGCAGGCGCCGAAAGCAACTTCATCTTGGTTGACATTTCGAGCCGAGACAATCTCGGCATTAGTTATTTTTGATTGTAGCTCGCTAATCTGATTATCAACCCGCCAGAGTTCTTCACGGGCAGAGATAAATTCGGAATTTTCAGACAAATCTCCTAATTCGCGCGCTTCACCCAGACGCTTTTCTACGGCCGGTCTAATTTCGCTAGTAAGACTACTTAATTTTTCTTTAAGTTTCTTTAGTCCGTCCGCAGTAATAGGAGTTTTTTTATTCATATTTGCTTATTCCGTCATAATGCTTTGATTACGTCCGTTTTCCTTGGCGCTATAAAGGGCATTATCGGCTTTAATTATGATGTCCTTGAAATCTTCCATTGATTTTTCGTATTCAGCAACACCGCAGCTGATGGTTACATTTATCTGGTCGGCGTTGTTTGAGGTGAATTTATGACCCTCTATTTTTTTACGTAAGCGTTCAGCAAAATCAAAAGCTTCAACTTTGGTAGTACCAGGGAGAATTATGGCTATTTCCTCGCCGCCATAGCGATAAGCCGGAGAGCTTTTACGAATTGTTTGATGTAATATGTTGGCAATTTCTTTCAGGACCATATCACCGGTTAAATGTCCATAAGTATCGTTAATTTTTTTAAAGTAGTCTACGTCAAACATTACCATCGAGAATGGTTCTATGTGGCGCGAGGCGATTTCGAAATAGATGGGGAGTTCGTTAAGGAGATGCCGCTTGGTATAAAGTTGGGTTAGTCCGTCCGTAATAGCTTTTGAATAAAGTAGGGGAGTTTTAACCGAAAGAGCTAGTATACTGCTAAATGCGGTCAGATAATCCTGGAGCTCCTTAATTTTTTCTTCTATTCGGGAATTATTTTTATCCTGGGCTATAATATCTGTTTTGACCTTAAGTACCCCGACAGTTTCACGATCGGCAATAAGGGGCAGGGTGAAATCGTGCATTTCTCCGTCTGAAGCAAAAAACATCCGGCTGTATTCCAGAGTTTCATTTACGTTGCGCCAATCTATGGTTTTTATATCCAGTTCTTCTTCGAAGATTACTTTATTTGCTTTACGCTGGGCATGGGGTCGTAGTTTGCCGCTAATCTCGTCTTTGAGGAATAATGTTATTTCATCTGCAATAGAAGAAGATATCGGGCAAGTCAACTGATAAGCTATATTAAGAACTTTTTTGATGATTGTTTGGAAATCAACGTCCTGAGTTAGTACCAGACTGGCTTCACGGATAGCGGACAATATATCGATTTGTCGGCGAAGTTCTTTATTTTGGCATATTATGTCATTATTGCCGTTTTCTAGAGTTTGGATTTTTTCTTTAAGGATTTTATTGGAGCTGTTGATATAGTAAAAAAGGGCTATTAGGCATAGGGTATAAAGTGATGTTAGAGAAGCAAATGAACTGAGCAACGGTGGGAAAATACGGAAGAAACTGGCATCCTGGTAAGAAGACGATGAGTGATACGCTGCCACGATAATGATGGTTGCTAGAGGTACCGCGCTGATAAATAAGATGTAAAATAGTTTACGAATCATAATCAATTTCTAGATAACAGGTATTAAAATAAATGCTAATACTTAAGCCAGATAAATCAACAATTTATTACTGTTTGGAGCTGGTGGTAAACATAAGGTTTTTTTTGCTTTTAGGGGCGGAAAATATCAGGATTAATAAGATTAGGCGGTCGATTACCGGTCAGTCCGGCTATTAGGTTTGTTGCCGCTATCAGCGACATTTTGTTTCTAGTTTCGACTGTAGCGCTGCCCAGATGAGGCATCAGCACGACATTATTAAGCTTAAGTAATCCGGGGTGGACAGAAGGCTCTTTTTCGTAAACATCAAGTGCAGCTCCGGCGATAATTTTATTGGATAGCGCCTTAACTAGGGCATTTTCATCGATGACGACGCCTCGGGATGCATTGATAAGAAAGGCCGTGTGTTTCATCATCTGTAATTCTTTCATGCCGATAAGATGATATGTTTGGGAAGTCCCTGGGATATGTAAGCAAACAAAATCAGATTGTTTAAGTAATCTTGATAGTGATACTCGTCTGGCGCCGGTTTCTTTTTCAAAATCAGTTTTTGCCTTGCGCCCGGTATAAAGTATTTTCATTTGAAAACCGATGGCCTTGCGAGCGACCGATTGTCCAATTCGGCCCGCGCCAATAATTCCTATAGTTTTATCGCGGATATCAGTTCCCAAAAGCAGGGTGGGTGACCAATTGGTGTAGGTAAATTTACCAGCCCTTAAAAAACGTTCTCCCTCGGTAATCCGGCGCGCAATAGCTAGAATCAGCGCCCATGTAAGCTCGGCAGTAGCTTCGGTAAGCACTCCGGGTGTGTTGGTTATAAGTATTCCCCGGCAGGTGGCGTGGCCGATATCAATGTTATCATAGCCTACGGCGTAATTAGCGATAATTTTTAACGCTGGCGATGCGTTGATTATTTTCTTATCAATTTTGTCTGAAAGGAGGCATATTACGCCGTCTTTGCCTTTGAAGTTGCGGATTAATTCCTGATGAGTCAACGGATGATTAAGAGTATTAACACGGACTTTAAATCGTTTATCTTTTTTTAATAAATGCAGTCCTGGATCAGGTATTAGGCGGGTGATAAAAACATTAAACGGCTTCATTATGCTAATTTGTTAAGTATTTCCAGTCCTTTAATTAGTTTTTTCTCATGAACGGCGTACGAGATACGGAAATGCGTATTTTGTTCGGAAAAAGCACAGCCCGGGACAATTAAAACATTATTGTCCACAGCTTTTTTTATAAACGCACCGGCATTACCATCGGGAGCCTTGGGAAAGAAATAAAAAGCGCCATCCGGTTTGACGAGTTCAAACTTATCTTTGAGCATAGAATAGCCTAAATCTCGTCGTCGCTTAAACTCATTTATTTGGGCGCTCATATCGCAGTCAAGCGCTACTACGGCCGCTTTTTGGAATGGAGCCGGTGCGCAAACGAACGACCATTGCTGTAAAATAGTCATTCGTTCTATGATTTCTTGTGGTCCGACCGCATATCCCAGCCGCCAGCCTGGAACACCGTATTTTTTTGAAAATCCGTCCATCAATATCGTTTTATCATAATATTTGATAGGACTTTCCAGCGAATCGGT
The DNA here is from genome assembly GCA_041658285.1 of Candidatus Brocadiia bacterium. Classification (NCBI taxonomy): domain Bacteria; kingdom Pseudomonadati; phylum Planctomycetota; class Candidatus Brocadiia; species Candidatus Brocadiia bacterium. The sequence continues at coordinate 74,172 of JBBAAP010000009.1, read as the reverse complement.
ATCATAAAGGAAGGAATTATATATTTCGTCAGAGATAATGATTAAATCATGTTTTTTGGCTAGGTCTACCAGCATTAGTATTTCGGATTTAGTATAGGCAACGCCGGTGGGATTGCATGGACTGCTGATGATGATTATTTTAGTGCGTGGCGTAATGAGTTTTTCGAAAGCTTCCTTTTTCAGGCGGAAGTCAGGATAAGTGTTTGCAAACTTGCAGATGCCGCCGGCGATATGGACAATGTGTTTATAAGATGGAAAATACGGATCAGTGACGATAACTTCGTCATTTTCATCTAAAAGGACCATCAGCGCCAAGGTAATTGCGCCGGCTACGGCCGAGGTAACCATTAGGGCTGGTGGTTTAAAGTTGAAACGTTGTTCGAATTGCTTGATGAGTTTGTCACGGAGTTCCGGAATGCCTTGCGTAGTTGTATATCTGTTGAAACCGCTTTTAATTGCGGCTATAGCGGCTTCTTGGATGGGCTGGGGCACTTCAAAATTTGGTTGTCCGATAGAAAGGTCAATTGGATCTTTTAATGAGCGGGCTAAATCAAATGCTTTACGGATTTCCGATGCTTCAATTTTTAAGGCCCGTTTAGAAATCATACTGTTATTAGTGGCGAGGGTGACGGGATTCGAACCCGCAACATCCAGATCGACAGTCTGGTACTCTAACCAATTGAGCTACACCCCCTGATGAATAATTAGTCACAAAATACTTACCTTAATAATTGCCATTGTCAACTATTTTAGGCTGTCTTTGATCGACGAAAATATTATGAAGACTATTGACAAACAATTATTATTTGTTATATATAAAGGTATGGGTAAGGGGTTATTAAATATTACACATCTTATAAAGGACAAATCATTTTGGTTAATGGCTATTCCGGTGATTGCTGGCATTGGAGTAATCGTAATTTTTTGGTTACATGCAATTGAGGAGAGGGAATATACTGCAGTGCATATTACGCTTTTAGCGGCATTTCTTGTGATAATTATATTCGTTGCCCTGGTGATGGGTGGTTCTTTTCGTGGCATTAATAAATCATACCAAGAGCTGGAACGAAACTCTCGGAATCTTAACATTCTCTACCAGATTTCTTTAATTACTAATTCTTCATTTGAGCTAACAAACATTATGAATGAAGGGTTGAAGAAGTCAATTGAGCTTATGGGTTTAAATTTTGGAGGCATTTACTTGTTTGATGAGAGTAAGGGAGCGTTAATCTTGGGAAGTCATTTTGGCCTTTCAGAAGAATATGTAAAGAAGGTCGGGTATGTTGAAATGGGGAAAGGCACGGCTGGTGAAATTGCTAAAAAAACTCAGCTTCAGGTGATTAATGATTTATCTACATTGTCGGGTGATCTCCAGTCATATGCCATTAAAGAAGGGCTTAAAACCACGGTAAGCGTGCCTTTAAAATCCAGAGATGAACTCTGTGGTATAATGAATTTAACAACTAATTATATAAGGGAATTTACCAGTGATGAGATAAATATGATAACTATAATCGGTAATATTCTTGGCGATGCCATTGCTCAGGCCAGAATATATAATCAGATTAAAAAGGCTAATGAAGAACTTACTAATCTTAACCATGTGAAGGATAATTTTATCGTAACGATTACCCATGAATTGCGTACGCCCCTGATGGCTATAAAAGAAGGTGTAACGCTTTGTCGTCAGAGGATTGGAGATGCTATTTCTTTGTTGGACGGTCTTTCTTTTATGGAAAGTTCGGTTAGTCGACTTATCAGATTGGTTAACAATCTTTGGGATATTTCTCGTATTGAATCCGGTAAAATAACTCTGGATAAAAAGAAAGTGTCTATTAATAACTTGATAAAAATATCAATAGGTTTGCTGGAGCCCCTTATTAATAACAAGGAAATATCAATCAGCCATAATTTAACTGATTCGTTACCGTTTGTTTTTGTTGACACAGATAAAGTTTTACAGATAATGCTAAATTTAATAGACAATGCGGTTAAATTTACAAAGTTAGGTGGGGATATTATTATTAGTTCAAAGCAGATCAGCCCGCAGTTCATAGAGATAAGCGTCAAAGATAATGGTGTTGGAATGACTTCTGAAGAGGCAGGGAAAATATTTGAAAAGATTCCTAGTTTAAGTGAAGATGGCCTGGGAAAATTTGGAGTAATAAAGTTGGGGCTTAGGCTTTGCAAGTTGTTTGTGGAAATGCATGGGGGACGAATATCAGTTCATAGCGAACAGGACAACGGCAGTGTTTTTATTTTTACTTTACCGATAGCGGCGTAGTAAATAAGGCTAACCTATGAAAAAAATATTGATTGTAGACGACAGCCAGGAAGTAAATTATTTCATCAAGGCTGCACTGGAATCCGATGGTTTTAAAATCAATACGGCAACCACCGGGCATGAAGCCTTTAGTCTGATTAAAGCGTCAGCTCCTGATTTGATTATTTTAGATGTGGTTTTACCGCTTTTAGATGGATATGAAATCTGTCGTATGCTTAAGATAGATGACACAACCCGGAATATCCCGATAATTTTGATGAGCGGTAAAAATCTTGATATGGTTAGTGTGGAAAAAGCTTTGCAGATCTGGGTTAACCGTTTCCTGCACAAGCCGATAGATATGATTGAGCTTAAGAGGGTAGTTTATGAGCTTCTGGCTGAAGACGTTACGGATGTCCTAAAAAGAATCCAAATTGTAGATAGTCGATTTGGTGAAGTAATTAATAGCTATAAGAAAATTGTGCGGATAATGGATGGTATGTTTGCCAGGTTTGCCAAAAATGAAAAAATAGATTATGAGGAGCTTAAATCTGCGGTATTGGAACTGACTGAGGTGTTTATAGGTAATAAGGAAATACTTTATAATCTTATGAATTCATATGTGATTGACAGTCCGTCAGCTCTTCATTCAGTTAATACATCTTTGATTGCAATGTGTATTGGGCAAGTGTATGACTTGTCAAAATCTTCACTTACCGCGCTGAGTGCTATTACGCTGACTCATGAATTCAGCGAGAAGTTTGAACTAATTTTATCGAAATTGGGCTTTACTGAAATCGAAGCAAAGGAAAAAGCGCAATTCCAAAATATAATAAAAGTAGCTGATAAATATGAGAACCTAACCAGTATTCGTGCTGGGCAGATGCCTTTGCCTCCCATGGTAGCTATAAAGCGTATTGCTGAAGACAAGAGCTTGGAATTTGACCAAGTGATAATAAAGCATATGCTTACCTGTATCAGCCCGTACCCATTGGGTAGTTTTGTTAAGCTTAATACCGGAGAAATAGCTAAGGTTAAAGGATTGAATCTTGAAAACCCATTTCGACCGTTAATTGAAATTATTATGGATAGATTCGGGAATGTTATGCTTGAACCTAAAGAAGTTGATTTAACCCAGGAGTTGCAGGTATTCATATTTAGGAATGTTTTTCGCGACGAAGTCTACAACGCGGTGATGAAATTCGCTAAAGATAATAGATAATCAACTTGAATTAATAATCTCCTCCCGGCGTATAAATTTAATTGACAACTCTGCAAATTGGCGTTACTCTGTGTATTGTCAGGTACGGGCGGTTAGCTCAGCCCGGTTAGAGCATCTGCCTTACACGCAGAGGGTCAGAGGTTCGAATCCTCTACCGCCCATTTAGTACTAATATTTTTAATAGGAATCACTTGAGAATACTCCATATCTATAGTGACTGGAAATGGACCGGCCCGTCCGAGCCGATACTTAATCTTTGTCTGGGCCTAAAAAAACACGGTCACGATGTGAGGCTTGCTTGTTTACCAGCTCCTTTTGTATGTGCACCTAAAAAAAGAATATTGCCGAGTGTTGCCATGGGAAAAGGTATTGACCCATTTATTATCAAGCCCAACAAACTTGCGAAGGTAATTATGTTATGGCAAAATACCCGACGACTTTTATATTATCTTAAGCATAATAAAATAGACATTATTCATGCGCACAGTACGTTTGATCATCACCTAGCCGGGAATCTTTTGAATTATATCTCCTACCGGCCGAAAATAGTTAGAACTAACCACACAGGATATCCTCTAACCCCGTCTTTAAGGAGTAAATCTTTATTAAGTAATTCTACCGATGCTTATATTACGTTTTCTGAGAGTCTTAGACAAAGGGATATGAAATATTTTTCTGAATATAAAGCGACTATAACGCCGGATAAAACCTGGGCGGTGGGCGGGGCTATCAATACAACACCTTTTATGAGTATGGGGCAACCTAATAGGGAGTTGAAAGCCCGGTATGGTATTGTAGATGATGATGTTGTTGTTGGCATTATAGCCCGAGTTCAGCGCCACAGGAGATTTCATATTCTACTTTGGGCTATGGCTCGGGCTCTCAAAGAAATTCCCGGACTAAAATTGCTGATCCTTGGTCGGGGGACTTACTATAAGGATATTTTAGTTGATCCGATAAAGAAATTAGGGCTGGGAAATAACGTGATACTGTCTGGTTACCATATTAGTGATTATTATGATATGATATCGCTTATGGATTTTGGGGTATACCTAGTGCCCGGGTCAGACGGTTCCTGTCGGGCAGTATTAGAATTGATGTCATCCGGAAAACCTGTGATTGCGGCCCGGCGCGGTATTTTACCAGATATTATCGATGATGGTCGAAATGGATTAGTAGTGGATGACCGGCCCGATAATCTTGCGGATGCATTGGTTGCTTTAGCCATCGATAAGGAAAAACGTATGCAATTCGGCATTAACGCCAGAGCCAAAGCAATCCAGGAATTTTCTATTGAAAAGCAGGTTGATAAGATAATGGGAATTTACGAGAAGATTCTAAGATAGAGGTTGTTTTGATCTGAGTTTCATAAGGAATAGTACGCTTATTAGTATCACTGCTACACTGATGGTTTGAGATGCAGTCATACCTAAAAATATCGAGGGATTATCGCCTCTGATAAATTCCACCATGAACCGGCTTAGTGGATAAAGAATCCCAATAGCGCCCAGGACTATGCCATCTCGTTTTTTATGCGACCAGATAAACGACAGAATAAAAAACAAAATGAGGGCGATAACAGAGGAGTATAACTGAGTCGGATGGACTGGGAGGCTTGAGGCCGCGCCGTCCGAAATAATGTTAGACTGGACTTGATGGGCGTATGCCGGGCTATGCTGAGGAAAACATACCGACCATGGTAAGTTAGCCGGAGCTCCGTAGCAGCACCCGTTAAGGAAGCACCCCATTCGCCCGAATACTTCTCCCAGCATTACCCCTGGTGCAACCAGGTCGGCTATTTTTAGGACGGGGGTCTTTTTTATTTTAAGATAGGCAATCCCTGAAATAACGGAAAGTATCAGCCCTCCGTAGAATACCAGGCCTCCCTGCCATATCTGAAAAACACCCCAGTCATATTCGGAATAATGTGCGCCCAGATGAACCAGCCGAGCGCCAATAATAGCGCAGATGAAAGAATAAACCAAAAGTTTCATGAACTGGTTAAACGATGATCCCTTTAAGCCGGATTGAACCTGCTTTCTTTTTCTGATGAATAATAAAAAGAACGGTATAAACCATGCGGTAATTCCGCCGTAAATATTAAGATTGCCGTCAAAGATATTAAATATCGTCCAGCTATAATTATTATGGTAGATGGTTAGGTAGGCAATTCGGGCTCCGATGATGCCGGCCAACATTCCGATAAGTCCGATATCCAAAATTAGTTCCGAGGGGATACTTTCGCGTTCGCCACGGCGGCTGACCACCAGTATCGCAACCAGGAATCCTAATACTACCATGAAGCCGTAGGAATATATGGGCAGGTGTAGCAACGGTATCTCCAGTAATTTTTGATGCATATATAAAAGATTATAAACTTGAAAGAGACTGTCAAGATAAACAGAAAATCTTGAATATTTTAAAGAGTTTATTATACTAACCCAATGTATCATTTTATCTGTGATATGTGTGGAAAAGGGCTTTTGCTGGATGATAATGTTCGATATGAGGTAACCATTGAGGTCAAGTCTGCCTATGATCCGATGGATATAGTCAGAAATGACCTTGACCGGGATTTACAGAACGAGTTTCTTAATTTGATTGAACAGTTGAAACATCGCGATCAACAGGAGTTGGATGATGAAGTGTATAAAGTGTTCAAGTTCGATTTGTGTCTGTCGTGCCAGAAAAAGTTTATAAGAAATCCTCTAAGTAAAGAAGTAATGAAAGAATGAATTCGGGATATGTAATTTGAAATATGAAATATTATTTAGGTCTTGATATTGGTTCTGTTGCGGTCAAAGTTGTACTAGTTGATTCTGCCAAACCGACAGAGCTGGTGCTTTCTTATTATCGCAGGTCGCATGGTCAACCGTTCAAAATGGTTTATGCTGTTCTTAAAGAGGTATTTAAACAATATAAATCCGAAGACATGGAATTTATCGCGGTAACGGGAACGGGAGGAAAAACCTTCTCGGTATTGACCGGAGCGCATTTTATTAATGAAATTTCTGCGCAAGCAACGGCTACAGGTACTCTTTATCCGAATGTCAAGAGCATTATTGAAATTGGTGGTGAGGACTCAAAATTTATTCGGATAAACAAAACCCGTATTATAGATTTTGCAACCAATTCCATCTGCGCGGCTGGTACCGGATCGTTTTTAGACCAGCAAGCGTCGCGGTTGGGTGTAGCCATAGAGAATTTTGGTGATGAGGCTCTTAAATCGCAGCGTCCGCCCAGTATTGCTGGTCGGTGTAGCGTTTTTGCCAAAACTGACATGATTCACCTGCAACAGGTTGGTACTCCTTTGCACGATATCATGGCTGGGCTTTGTCATGCTATGGCTCGCAACTTTAAGAGTAATATTGTTAAGAGCGTTCGAATGGATAAGCCCATAAGCCTGCAGGGTGGCGTGGCGGCTAACAAAGGTATTGTTAAGGCGTTTACCGATGTTCTCGATCTATCCGAGGGAGATCTGGTCATACCCCGTAATTTCGCTTTGATGGGATCTATCGGCGCGGTTCTGGTCGCAGTGACTTATAAGGCCAAGACTGATGCGACGCAGGTCCAGTCCAAGCTTGAACAATACATCAAAGATGGCAAGCTGGATGTTAAAAAACTACCTCCGCTCAAAGGAGATGATTACGTCATTAATGTCCAAGCGAACACTTATTACAAGGCTGCTGGTCAGAAAATAGATGCTTACGTCGGTGTCGACGTGGGTTCCATCAGCACCAACGTAGTAGTCATAGATAAGAACAAAAGTGTTCTGGCTCGAAGATATATAATGACCGCTGGCAAGCCAATCGAAGCCGTGCGTCAGGGCTTATGGGAAGTCGGACAGGAAATAGCTGATTATGTCGTAATCAAGGGTGCCGGTTCTACCGGCTCCGGGCGTTACCTGACTGGCGAGTTCTTTGGCGCCGATGTTATAAAAAACGAAATTACCAGCCATGCCCGTGGTGCATCATCCACGGATATCAACGTTGATACAATTATCGAAATAGGCGGTCAGGATTCCAAATACATCCGTCTTAACAAGGGCGTGATAATTGATTTTACCATGAATAAGGTCTGCGCGGCCGGAACAGGCTCGTTTCTGGAGGAACAGTCCGAGAAACTGGGTGTAAAAATTGACCAGGAATTCGGCAATAATGCGCTTTCGGCCAAGCAGCCCTGCGCCCTGGGCGAACGTTGTACGGTTTTTATGGAATCACAGCTCAATTACTACAAACAGCAGGGCGTGGCTAAGGATAATCTCATCGGCGGGCTTTCTTATTCCATCGTTGAAAATTATCTCAACAAAGTAGTAGAAAACCGTAAAATAGGCAACCATATTTTCTTTCAGGGCGGTGTGGCGTTTAACAGGGGAGTAAAGGCGGCCTATGAAGCGGTTCTGGGAAAAAAGGTTATTGTTCCGCCGCACCACGATATTCTCGGCGCGGTTGGTGTGGCCATACTGGCTATAGAGGAAACTAAGAGTGCTACTAAGTTTAAAGGTTTTGATCTTAGGAACCGGAAATATAAGGCCACCTCGTTTGAGTGCGTGGATTGTGCCAATAACTGCGAAATACACCAGGTAGCTTTTGAGTCCGTATCCGGCGAAGCCGGAAAAACACTGGCTTACGGTTCGCGCTGCGGAAAATTCGATGATGCCGAGACCAAGAAGAAAAGAGCATCGCTTAAGATACCGCAATTATTTAAAGAACGGGAACGGATGTTCCTGAGTATCGGTAAACCTGATACTGAAGCCAAAGGCAACATTAAGGTTGGTATTCCGCGTGTCTCTGTTTTCTTTGATCTCTATCCGTTCTGGAGCAGTTTCTTCAGGACTTTAGGTTGCGAAGTGATTTTATCCAGCGAGACCAGCCGCTCGATTATCAAGAAGGGCACCGAAAACGTGTTGGCCGAGCCGTGTTTCCCGATTAAAACCGCGCACGGCCATATCTTAGACCTCTTGGAAAAGGGTAAAGTGGATTATGTCTTTTTGCCTATGCAGATAAATATGGCGCCGTTGAACAGTGACTTTGAGCGTTCTTACAACTGCCCATACGTTCAGGGACTGCCTTATACGTCTGCCAGTTCTATTGATTACGCCAAATACAAGGCGAAACTGCTCAGGCCGGTGTTCCATATGGACCGTGGTAGTGATGAAATAGCCAAAACACTCAAGAAGATGGCGTTGAAAATCGGGATAAAAAACAAAACTCTTATTAGCAAAGCCGTGGAAACGGCGTTTGAGACTCAGAAGAAATTCCACCAGTGGCAGGATCAGCGGGGTAAGGAGATTCTCGACGGTCTTAAGCCTAATGAGAAAGCTCTGGTGATACTGACCCGTTCATATAACGCTTATGATCCCGGGCTGAATCTTGGTCTTCCGGAAAAGATCAGACAGCTGGGCATGCAGGCGATACCGATAGATTTTTTGCCGCTGGCTAATTTAGGCAAGGAAATCGGAGCTGATTATCCGTATATGTACTGGCGCTCCGGACAAAAGATACTGGCCGCGGCCCGGCTGGTAGCCCGCGACCCCAGACTTTTCGGCGTCTACCTGACCAATTTCAGTTGCGGGCCGGATTCGTACGTCCTCAAGTTCTTTGACAAGGAAATGGCCGGCAAGCCTTATCTGATACTGGAAATAGATGAACACACCGCTGATGTAGGTATGCTTACCCGGTGCGAGGCTTTTCTGGATACTATTAGGGGTGCGTCCAATATGGCCCAGCCGGAACCGGTTTCGGCTACGCCGTTCTTGTCCTCGTTTGCCGAGCAGAACGGGCGGACCATTTACATCCCTTATATGGATGACCATGGGTTTATTATTGCCGCGGCTATGCGCGCCTGCGGCGTAAAAGCCCAAGGCCTGCCGGCTTCGGATGATGAAAGCCTGACTATTGGCCGCAAGTATACCACCGGTAAGGAGTGTTACCCGAGCATCATCACCACTGGCGATATTATAAAGAAAACCAGGGCCGCAGATTTTCAGCCTGGAAAGAGCGCATTTTTTATGCCTTCGGCTAACGGTCCTTGCCGGTTCGGACAGTATAACAAGCTACACCGGATGGTGCTTGACGAAATAGGGCTCAATGACGTGCCGTTGGTTCTTTTTGATCAGACCAGCAACTACCATAACGATATGGCCGCCATCGGTTCGACTAAGTTTAAAAAAGCCGTTTGGCAGGGTATGATATTGGTTGACTTGTTACAGAAGATAGCCCGCGAGACCCGTCCCTACGAAATTAACAAAGGCGAAACAAATAAAATTTACCAGGAATCGTTGGATAAAGTAGTAAACTCTATAGAGAAATGGCAGAGCATAGAAACTCTGGCCAAGGAGTTGGCCGATCGGTTCAGTGCCATCAAGGTTGACCGTTCCAGGCCCAAGCCAAAAATAGGCGTAATCGGCGAAATATACGTCCGGAGCAACCCTTTCACCAACAACTATGTAATTAAGCAGCTGGAAAGCTACGGTGCTGAAGTGACGCTTCCACCCTTCGAGGAATGGCTGGATTACATCGACTACCTGCGCCATGATGATTACAAGCGCGAAGGTGAATTTGTCAACCTGATACGCCAGAAACTGACCCAGTTTTTCCAGGAACGATATGCCAACAATATCCGCAAGCACTTTTCAGGCCGGATAAAGAATTTCTACCTTGAATCATCCACCGATGAGGTTATAGAATACGGCCGGCCGTATATCAACCCGGCGCTTTTAGGTGAGGCTATCCTGAGCATGGGCCGGGCCGTTGAGTATGTTCACGCCGGTTACAACGGCATTCTTAACGTCATACCATTCGGTTGTATGCCTGGCACAGTGGTGGATGCATTGCTTAAACAATTCAAATCAAACCACGATAATATCCCGGTCCTGACCCTGACTGTGGACGGTTCTAAACACCCGGGTGAAGAGATGCGTCTTGATGCATTCGTGGCGCAGACGCGGGAGAATATGAAATGACGATGCAAATATACAACAGCTACGCGCCGCTCAAGAAAGTCCTGATGCATCGGCCGGGAGAGGAAATCAAAACCATTACCAACCTTAATGCCCAGTTTTTTGGATTTGAGTCAGCCGTCAATCTGGACAAATTCCAGTCCCAATACGAACAGTTTCTCAAGGCATTAAGAAGTTTTAAAGTTGAACCTGTATTGATTGGCGAGATACTTAAGGATGACAAGAATGCCCAGGCATACATCGCCAAGCGGCCCAATGTGATGTATACCCGCGATCTGTCAATGATGATAGGCAAAGGTCTGGTTTTGATGTCTATGCAGGCCAAGGGCCGGAAATGGGATACCTGGCTGGTCCGGCGGGTGGCGGAGAAATTACATATTCTGGTGCTGGGTGAGATTGCACCGGACGGCATCCTCGAAGGTGGTGGGGTGGAGTTCATAACCGACCGGACACTGGCCGCCGGGTTCTGCGACCGGGCCAATGACGTTGCTTTTGCCAAGATGCGCCAGTTTGTACTAGGGAAGCAAGTAGATGAACTTGTCGTAGTCATGATGCCTGAAGGCATTGTCCATATCGATGGCCTGTTCCTGCCTGTGGATAATGACGTGGTCATTGCCAATAAGGAATATCTGAACAATTACCCCTGCGTAGTTTACGGCAAGAACAAGAAGCCCAGATACACCTGGTTTATAGATTATCTGGAAGCCAATGATTTTGATATTATCGCCATCAGTTACGAGGAAGGTATGAAAGGGGCGGCGAATTACATACAGGTCGGCCCGCGCAAGCTGGTCGGTTACGAAGGCAATGACCGTGTGGAAAAAGAGGTGCGTAAGCGCGGCGGCCAGGTAGTGACTTTCCCCGGTTCTGAGCTGATAAAGGGTAAGGGTGGCCCGCACTGCATGACCTGCCCGCTAGACCGGGCTAAATAGCCTATCGTTATTGTTTGTTCTTCCCGCCGGAATCAGACCTTTGATTTCTTGAATTTGTTTATGATGATGTCAAAGACTCTATAAACAGAGGGTATCACCACCAGCGTCAGCAGCGTCGAGGTAATCATTCCGCCAAAGATGGCTATGGCCATTGGTCTTCTGCTCTCGGAACCTTCGCCTAAACCAAAAAGCACCGGTATGGTGGCGGCAATGGTGGCAATGGATGTCATCAAAATAGGTCTTAGCCGAACCGGGCAGGCTTGCCTTAATGCCTCATCACGGTCTAATCCGCCTCGGCGAAGCTGGTTAGTATAATCAATCAGCAGGATGGCGTTTTTCTTGGCTAGGCCGACCAGCAATATGACGCCGATCAAGAACATCATATTGATGGTCATGCCCCGGAGATTGGTCAGGGTCGCGCCCATCCATAGGAATCCGAGGGCTCCAACAATGGCCAGCGGCAGGGACAGCGTGATAGAAAAAGGATGAATAAAGTTTTCGAATTGCGCCGCCAGAATCATATAGCTGAAAATAAGCGCTAGAACCAATGCGAAAGCTATATTATAAAGGGTCTCTCCGAATACTTCTGTCTGCCCCGACCTTCTGCCGTAATAGCCCGGAGGCATGATTCTTTTTGCGATGTCTTCCAGCTTGGTGATGGCCTCGCCTAAGGGTACGCCTTCCAGATTAGCCACGATGTTTACCGAGCGTTCCCGGTCAGTCCGGTTTATGGCATTGGGTCCTATGGATGGTTTTATGGATATCAGACTGGCCAGTTCCACCAGTTCTCCGCTTCTGGAACGGATGCTTATGCCCGAAACGTCGCTGGCGATTTTACGCTCGCTGTCAACAGCCTTGACCCGAACCTTATAAGTCCGGCCCAGTGCGGTATAATCACCCACTTCCAAACCGCCGAAAGTCGAGCCGATGACATTCGATATATCGGCGATGGAGACACCCATATCAGCCGCCCGTTCGCGGTCAATCTTGATATCCAGTTCCGGTTTGCCGATGCGTAAATCACGGTCCACGTCCACTATACCGTCTATTTTTTTTAATTCATCAATGAGCTCGTTTGATTTACTGTCAAGAACGTTAATATCCGGTCCCTGGATGATATACTGCATATCGCCGCCGCGCCCGCCGCCGAAACCGGAAAATCCGCCGGCGATTGAGACGGCCACACGCACGTCAGGCATTTTAGAAAACTTGCGCCTTACTTCAGCCATCAACTCAAATTGCGTTTTGGTCCGTTGGCTCCTATCCTTGAGCGTGATATTGATTGAGCCTGAATTGACATCAACAAAGGCCACGAAAATATCAACTTCTGGCATATTTTTGACGGCATTGATTACTTTTTTAGCGATCCGGTCGGTGGCTTCTATGGAGTAATCTATCGGGGTTTCTAGGCTTATCCTGAAACGCGACTGGTCTTCCTGCGGATTAAATTCCACACCCAGCGTCTGGACTAGGTACAAACTGCCCAGGAACAGGGCCATGGCGATGGATATGGTGGTCAGGCTGTATTTCAATGTCCAGCCGATGATGCTCGCATAAAATTTATGCAACAGTTTCATCAGGGATTCGAACCATCTGAAGATAAAGAAATGGGGTATGCCGACATGCAGGAATCTTGAAGCCAGCATCGGCGTCAGGGTTAACGCGACAAGCAGCGAAATAAGGATGGAGAATGCCACGGTCATCCCGAATTCAAAGAAGAACCTGCCGATTAGTCCAGACATGAAAGTGACGGGCAGAAAGACGGCCAGCAGGGCAAAGGTGGCGGCCATAGCCGCAAAACTGATTTCACTGGCGCCGTCTCTGGCCGCATCCAGTATACTCTTGCCGCCTTCTTTATGGCGATAGATATTTTCAACGATGATGATGGCGTCATCAATGACGATGCCGACGGCCAAGGCCAGACCCAGCATGGTCAGGGTATTGAGCGTAAAACCCATGAAATGCATAAAGGCAAAGGTGGATATGATGGATGTCGGAATGGCCAAGGAGCTGATGATGGCCGTGCCGATGTTCTGGAGGAACAAAAGGATGACCAATGAAGCCAGGATAGCGCCGAGAATTAAATTGCTTTCCACGTCTCCGATAGCCCGTTCGATGAAGACGGAGTTATCAAAAGCGATATCGATATATACGCCGGGCGGCAGGATTTTCCTAATGTTTTCCACTTCCTGCCGTATGGCCTTGGCGATGGCCACCTGGTTGGCTCCCGATTGCGGCGAGACGGCCATGCCGACGCTTAAACGTTCCGTTTTGGATGAGTCTATGAAACGGACGATGGAATTCATATCGTTTAGTCCGTCTTCGGCATATCCGATATTACGGATTTTTATTGGGGTGCCGTCCCGGTGTGCCAGAATCACGTCATTAAAGTGGTAGGGGTGGTCAATCCGGCCCTTGGTATTTATTACCAGTTCCTGGACCTGGTTTTCGACCTTGCCTCCGGGCACTTCCAGATTCTGTGCCCTCAGCGCCAGGGTCACATCCTGGACCGTCAGTCCGTACTGTTTCAGTTTATCGCGGTAGAGCCAGATGCGGACTTCTTTGGTCCGGCCTCCGCGCACCTGCACGGCGCCGACGCCGGGTTTTTGCTGGATACGCGGCTTGATGGTATCCTCGGTGAACTCACGGATATCGGTTACCGGTATATCGCCGTAAACCACCAGTTGCATGATAGGCTGGGCATTGATATCCACCTTGGTGATAATCGGCGCGTCGGCGTCGTCCGGCAGGGCTCTGATTGCTCTGGCCACCGCATCGCGGACATCCTGGGCGGCGCCCTCGATATCCCGGTATAACTCGAATTCTATGGTGATGCGCGAGTCGCCGCGCTGGCTTGATGAAGAAATATGTTTTACGCCTTCAACCTCGCCAATGCGGTCCTCAATCGGCTTGGTAACGTTCATTTCTATCTGTTCCGGCGTGGAATTTCTCCAGTTAGTCGATACGGTCACCATCGGTACTTCGACATTGGGCATGAGCGAGATGCCTAATCTGGTAAAACCGATTATTCCGAAAATAAGCAGGGCGGTGATGACCATTATGGTCGTAACCGGTCTTTTTATCGCAGTATTAGAAAGCCACATGATTATTTCTTCCCGTTAGCCGGAGCGCTTTTTGAGTCGTCTTCGACTATTTCTACTTTTGCGCCGTCATCCAAAAATGAACTGGAGCGGATCACGATCAGGTCAGTTGGGTTGATTCCGACCACGATTTCCACATAATCCTCTTTTTCCACGCCCAGCGTGACCGTTTTCTTGCTCAATACGCCGTTATTGACGACCAGCACATAGGGGTTATTGACATCGTAACGCAGGGAGCGCCTGGGGATGACCAGGGTTTTTTCTTTGATTTCAGCTACCAGCCTGACATCGGCCGAATATCCCGGCCTGAGGATGCGTTCGGCATTGTTGAATTGCGCCTTGACGATGACGGCTCGGCTGCCTTCCACGGCTTTGGGGCTGAGGTAAGAGATTTTAGCTTCGAATACCTTGCCGGGCAGGGCCGGCACGATAAATTCAACCGGTTTATCCAGAGCCAGGTAGCCGGCATCCTGTTCCGGCACGGTAAAACGCAGTTTCATGGTTGTCCGGTTGACCAGTTCGGCAATCGGCTTGCCGGGATTGACATATTCGCCGATGGAGACCATCTTTTTTTGGATTTCCCAGGAGTAATTGCCGTCGTTGCTATCCACCGGCGCTTTGATGACCGAATCGGCCAGTGATTTTTCGGCTATTTTATAGACGGCTTCAGCGCTGGTCAATTCGGACTTGGCCTTGCTGAACGCCGTAATCAACTCTTGGATTTCCTGTTCGGTCACGAATTTCTTGTCGTAAAGGCTTTTCTTGCGTTCATAATTCGATTCGGCTTGGATCAGGTTGGCTTGGGCCCGCTCCAGCAGGGCCTGCGAATTATTGAGGTTTAACTGGAAGTTAGTCGGATTCAGCACCACCAGGACGGCGCCCTGTGTTATTTCCTGTCCTTCCTCGAACTTAATTTCCTGGACCAGTCCGGATACCTCGGCTGCCGCCTGAGTCTGGTCTTCCGGGTCGAGCGTGCCGATGGCGGTTATTATTCGTTCCATCTTTTCCATCCGGGGTTGGCCGACGGTTACCTTGGCCAGCTGGGCGGTGTTGGTTTTGGGCGGCGCTTTCTTACCGCACCCAGCCATAAGCAGAATGCATAATGCGCAGAATGAAATAATACTCAAAAATTTAGTATTCATCATATAACCTCTAACCTCTCTTGTATAAATTGGATAAATTATTTTTGGAACTCCTTGGCCAGCAGCCCCAGTGCGAACTTCAATCTCAGGTAGGCCAGCTTGCGGTCTATCCGGGATTTATCCAGCGCCATCCGGGCTTGCTCGAAAGAGTTATTGATAAAAAGCACCTCGACATTGGTGGCCGAGCCGATTTTATATTCTTCGATGACGATATCGGCCGTTTCTTTGGCCGCGGCTACGCCCTTTTCCCGCGCCTGGATATCCAGCTCAATTGCCTGCAAATCGCGGTAGGCCTTTTCGACATCGTTGCGCAGGCTTTTTAAGAGTTTATCTTTGGTCAGCTCGGCTTGGCGCAGTTTAGATTTTGTTTCTTTAACCTTGGCGTATTTACCGCCGTTGTCCAGCGGTATTGAGGCTGACAGCAACAGCGTCCAATCCAGCCCGGCCAGCGACGAGCTTTCGGTATGCAGGTACTTGGTCCAGTCCAGGTTTATCTGGGGCAGGTAACCGCCCTTGGCCAGGCAAACCTCGGCTTCGGCCAGCTTAATCTGTTGTTCGGCTACTTTAACGTCGGTTCGATTGGCCAGCGCGGTGATAATTGCTTCCTGATTATTCCCGGTTACCTCGGATACGGTGACATTGTCCAGAAGTTCCGCGGGCAGGGTAGCGCCTACCAGCAGTTGCAGGTTAAGGCGGGCATTGTCCAGAAGGTTGGTGGTTCGGGCCAGGCGGGCCTTGATGTCGAAAAGCGTCGCCTCGGCTAAAAGTGAGTCCTTGCGGCTGGCTATCTGCGCCTCGGCCCGCGCCTTGACCATGTCAAAATGGTTCTGGGTGTAATCGTTTAATGTCTTAAGCACCGACAGTTCGTTTTTCAGGGCTATTACCTGGTAGAAGGCGTCTGACACGGCCAGAATCAGAACATCGCGAGCCTGTTTCAGCTCGTATTTCCTGAGCGCGCTGAGCTGTTCGGAATTAGCCAGGCCGATGATTTCACGGCCGGAGTTAAAAATCGGCTGGCGGACTTTGAAGTAGTATTCCTGCTTGTCGGTAAAACCAGTCGCGCTGGCGTCATAATTAGTATTGGACGATTCCAGGCTCATCGAGGGCAGCCAGCTGGCCAGCGCCTGGTAATAGAGCCACTTGGTCTGGTAATAGGCCTCGCCCTGGATTTTCAGCCGTTCTTCGTTATTTATGGCCAGTTCTACGCAATCGCGCAGGTCCCATTGGGCCTTTTTAAGGATGGCCTCAGCCCGCTGCGGCTCGCTTTCAGCCATAAGAGTTGGCTCGGTCTTGTTCCCGGCGTCCTTGGCATTGAGTTCGTCATAAATGGCCGGAGAATAATAGCTTCGCGCCCTGTCATGGCCCGACATGCAGCCGGCCAGTGCCAGGCAGCCGGCCAGACAGGCGATTGTCAGTGATTTAGTGTTATACAGCATATTAATATATTATATTGGTCCGGAACGTTCAAAAGGTTACAGGAAAATACAATCCGGTATCCGGGATGTCAACCTAAACGAATCATTTTATCCGAAAACGTCTGGTATGGATTTTATTGTCTTGTCCTGGGCTAAATGCTATCTCTGTTTAAAATATGAATTTGAAATCATTGTCATCGGCGCTGGGAGCGATATTGCTCTGGAGCGTTTTGGCCGCCTTAAGCATCAAGCTGGCCAATGTGCCGCCGTTCTTTATGGCCGGCATAACGCTGTTCCTGGGCGGGATGCTGTCTCTTCCCCGGCTCAAGGCCTGGAGCTGGAACTGGCGCTTCATCGTTATCGGATCCGGCGCGCTGTTCCTTTACCAGACTATGCTTTTTATCGCGCTGCGCATCTCGCCGGCCGTGGAATGCAACCTAATCAACTACCTCTGGCCGCTTTTGATAGTCCTGTTGGCGCCGCTGTTCGACCGGCAATTAAAACTGAAATTCATCCATATAATAGGCGCATTGGTCGGCTTTGCCGGAGCTGTTCTGGCCATATATAACCAGGTTGGTGCTGGCGCAGCCGCACTCTATTGGGGTTACCTGCTGGCGTTAGGAGCGGCCTTGACCTGGTCGTGCTATTCGCTCTATATGAAACGGTTCCCGGACGTTTCTTCCTGGACTATGGGCCTGGTCTGTATCATCAGCGGTCTGATGGCGCTGGCCGGTTCGTTCATAATAGGGGAATCCGTAACGTTGGGCCGGACCGATATCTGGTACTTGGTATTTTTGGGGATTGGACCGCTGGGGTTATCGTTCTATCTATGGAACTATGCGGTGAAGACGTCCGACCCGCAGAAAATAGGCACGCTGGCCTACCTGACACCGGTTTTAAGCACGCTCTGGCTGGCGCTGGCCATCGGGAGAAGTCTGGACGCCGGGCTGATAGCCGCTCTCAGCCTGGTGATAGTTGGCGCAATCTTGGGCCGGCGCTGAGTATTATTCCTCAGGCACGAAGTAGACGTCGGTCGGACGGAACTTAGCATTGCGCTTGAACTGAGCCCGGACCTTCATTCCCACCCAATCCAGAGACGGTTTGCTTGCGTCTATGCCGACCAGCCGTGTCAGGAACAGCGTATCAACCTTGTCCCACTCTATCAATGCCAGCACATAAGGCGTGTCTTTGAGGAATTCCTCGCTGCCAAAGTGGCAGACCGTAAAAGTATGGACACGGCCGACCTGGGGCAGTTCCACCCAGTCACAGCGGGTGCCGCATTCAGAGCAGTGTCCCTTGGGCGTGCCGTAGGCGTAGCCGCATTTCGGGCACTTGGTCCCAAGCAGTTTGCCGCTGGCCAGACCGGCAAAGAACGGTGAGTCCTGGCCGTAGCTGTGGATATAATCGATATTATACGGCTGTTTGATGACGATGGGCGACATGTTATGAAGCTCTTTCAAGTTCTGCGGAAACGGCACGCGGAATAGTATGGTGCCGTCATCAGTCTCGAGGAGCTTGGTCCTTATCGGCTGTTTTGTCTTTTCCTGGCAAGCTTGTTTGGTCATAAATAATTCTCCTTAACTTTAGGCTTTTTCTAATATTGAAACACTGACATAAGTGCCCGTGCCGGCGTGGCTGTGGATTACGCCGCGCTTGGCATCTTTGACCTGGATGGTATCATCGCCCAGGTGTTTTTTGATGGTTCCCTGTAGCTGCCAAAGGGCGAATACGCCTTGCATCAGGCCGGTGGCGCCGACCGGATGGCCGCAGGCTATCAAACCGCCTGACGGGTTTACCGGTATCTCGCCCTGGCGGGGCAGTTTGCCCAGGTTATAATCAATATTAGGCATGAAAGGCGCGCCTGACGCCACGAACTTGCCGCCGTCGCCGTATTTGCACAGCCCCATATCCTCGTAGGTCTGTATTTCCGATGAGGTGTAGGCGTCGTGCAGTTCCACGAAATCTATTTCCTTCAGCGGGTTGGTAATGCCGGCGCGTTCGTAAGCCAGCTTGGACGCCATCCGCCCGGCCCGGAATGAATGGACGCCCGGGTATTTCAGGTTCTTGTAATCCGAAGCCTTCTCGTGCGGCAGAAGGATGACATCCTTGTGCGGACGGTCAGCCATACGCATCGCGTCCGTGCCCCGGCCGATGCCGGTGACCTTGGTCAGTTTGGGTGTCTTGCCGGTGGCTTTCCTGATGCGTTCCACGCCTTCCTCGCTGGCCACGATGCAGACGGCGGCGCCGTCGCTCATGACGCAGATATCCAGTAATGTCAGCGGCCAGGCCACCATCTCCGCGTTGCGCACGTCGGCGATGGTCAGGCGTTTGCGCTTCTGGGCGTATTTGTTATGGAAGGCGTTGATATGGTTCTTGACCGATACGTGGGCCAGCTGTTCCACGGTGGTGCCGAACTCTTTCATATGGCGCGCCACCATCATGGCGTAATAACCCGAATAAAAACCGCCCACCGGATAATCAAAGCTGACATCCGAAGCCAGGGCGATGAACTCGTTGCCCTTCCAGGTATTGACGTGTGACATCGTTTCGAACCCGTAAGCCACGCACACATCCATCTCGCCGGAAGCGATGTTTTTGTATGCCTCCTGGAAACAGACGCCGCCGGTAGCGCCGCCGGCCTCGACCCGGTGGCTGGGCAGCGGGCATAAGCCCAGGTAATCCTGGACCATAATGCCGGACATCAACTGGCGCTGGAAATGGTCTGAAAAATATGAAGCCACGCTCCCGTCGAATATCTTGGGCGCCTGCTTGTTTTCCAGCCCGATATCCTTCAAGGCGTAATCATAGGCCTCCTTGACCATCGGTTGGAAGGTCACGTCAGGCCGGGCCTTGGCAAACTTGCTGATGCCGCCCGATATAAAATAAACATCCCGCCCCTTCTTCTGCTTTTCCATAACAACCTCTTTCTAATAGCGTTATACCGGTGCTCTGGTTTAATATACTCTAATCCTGAAAATATTAGTAAATGCCTTAAAGTAAGTCAAATAAATACCCGCGAAAAATTAAGCGTTCATACGCTGAGTTTATACTTGACAGGGTAAACGGAAGACGGCATAATCCCGTAACGACTAAGGAATTCAGTATGGTGTTACCCGAATTAGGAGAATTATATGGCAAATAACACTCAGTCTTTTAGGTGCATATATTGCTTAGAAAATAAAGACATATCTAATTTTTATAAAACCGAACATGTAATACCTAAATTATATGGTGTATTTGATGATAATCTTACCCTAAATATAAAAAATAAAATTGGAGTTGTATGTAATGAATGTAATCAATATTTTGGTGATAACTTTGAGTTGTTTTTGGGAAGAGACACTATAGAAGGGCTGTGGAGGTTTAAAGAAGGCTTGAAAAAAACTAGCGAGTTTGAGCCTTTTAAGAATAACAGAAGACTTAAATGTAAAATTGTTAACGGTAATTTTAAAAATGCTTATGTTAAATTCCGGCATGATCAAGAGACTAATTTATTAGCACCGTTTCTGATTACGCAAGTGGGATTTACAAAGGCATCTGGCGAGATGGAGTTTTTTGAATTACATGAACTTCCGACAAAAGAGGAGCTAAAAAATAAAGGCTTTGTCATAAACGGGGGAATAGATAATATAACTATCATAGGTTCACGAGAAGAAGTAGCGGAGATAAGCAATATTTTAAAATTTAAAGGTATTAAATTAAAAGAAGGTCACGAACTAAAACCTTCTTATCCCGGGAATGTTGTTGTGGGTGTGGAGTCAATAGTAGATAAAAAGTGCTTTAGAGGTTATGCAAAAATAGCGTTTAATTACTTGGCCTATTATTCACGCGATAACGATATAGATTTGCCTTTTAATAACAGTTTTGATGGGGTAAGAAAATTTATTAGGGAAGGAGTAGATGATGGTTTTCAATATGTTTATTTGGATAATAAACCGATACTTTGGAATGAGAAATCATATAGTTGTAAAGGAGCTGAAGGTCATATTATTACACTTGAATGGGATTTAAATAAAGAAGTTATATTTACCAGGTTGCGATTGAATAATATATTTGGATATAAAATAATTTTGTGTAAGAAATTTATTGGAATATGGCGAGAAATTCTAGTGGGGCATCATTTTAATGCTAAGACAATGCGTGTGAAGGAATTGTCTAGTGGTAATAGGATAATTCCTCCACCGTCTGTGAACCCGTTTCCTAAAATTATTCTTCCTGGGGGATAGGTGGGATAGATCAGAGCTACTGCCTCCTGTAAGGACTGATTTCCTCCGTCCGAGACGGATTCCCGCTTGCCTTAGATTGAGTAAGGGACACTTCCTCCGCCAGACCTGCCTGCCGGCAGGCAAGGGCGGATAGGCTTTCTCTGTAATACACTAATTTAGTAATCGGAGATGATTTCCCTACTCGCCTGAATGTCGGGCAGGCGAGTTAGGGGGGAGGACAATTTAACATAGATTTAAGACAATCTAACGTAGATTTAGGACAATCTGACATGGATTTAAGACAATCTGACACGGATTTAGGACAATCTAACACAGATTTAGGACAATCTGATACGGATTTAGGACAATCTGACATGGATTTAAGACAATCTAACACAGATTTAGGACAATCCGACACGGATTTAGGACATCCTGGCCCGGGATGAGGACATCCTTTAAAGCCGGAAGGACATCCTTTTAAGCCAGAAGGACATCCTTTCAAGCCAGAAGGACATCCTTATAGGCCGTAAGTATACGCTTATAGGCCGTAAGTATACGCTTATAGGTCGTAAGTATACGCTTATAGGTCGTAAGTATACGCTTATAAGCCGTAAGTATACGCTTATAAGCCGTAAGTATACGCTTATAGGTCGTAAGTATACGCTTATAGGTCGTAAGCATACGCTTATAGGTCGTAAGTATACGCTTATAGGTCGTAAGTATACGCTTATAAGCCGTAAGTATACGCTTATAAGCCGTAGGTATATGCTTATGGGGTAATTTGTGGGGTAATCGGAGGTCACCCCTCCAGCCCTGCGCCTTCCGGCAGGCAGGGCGGGCAGGCATACCGAATTATTAATTAAGTAAGGTGTCCCCGGAATTCCCTAATTACTTCTTTTCCTCCGGGATTTCTGCCCCCAATTCCTTCAGCGCCGCCCGGGCTCGGACTGAAATATCATCGCGCCACCCTAAGAGTAGTTTTATATCCGCTATTACTTTTTCCGGTACTTTATCCTTAGCGCCTAATTCTACCAGGACCATTGCCGTAATGCCACGAGCATCCTCGCTAGTGTAATTCAAAAATCTGACTAATTCAGGTATGGATTCTTTAGCGTCAAGTATACCCAATGACAGGACCGCACTCCAACAATCATAGTGGTCTTTTAACAGTCTGGTAATCTCCGGGATTGCCTCCTTAACCCCAAGTTCTCCTAATGCATAAGCAGCCGAATCGAAAATCATATAATCATTATCTTGTAATAATTTTATAATTTCAGGGATAGCCTCCTTAGCTCCAAGTTTTCCTAATGCCGAAATAGCCCGCGAACGAACCACTGAGTTATTATCTTGTAATAATATACTAATTTGTGGAATTGTTTCCTTAGCGCCAAGTCGTCCCAATGCCTCAACAGCCTCATGGCGAACCCAAGGAACATTATCTTGTAATAATTTGGTTATCTCCGCTATGGCCTCCTTAGCGTTAAGTTGTGCCAATGCTTCCAGCGCCGACTGACGAACATATGAGTCATTATCCTGTAATAATACAGTAATTTGTGGAATTGCTTCCTTAGCGCCAAGTCGTCCCAATGCCTTAACAGCATCACATCGGATCTCTTTATCCCGTAATAGTTTGGTAATTTGCGGGATAGCTTCTTTAGCGCCAAGTTCTTTCAATGCATCAACAGCCCACTCGCGAATACTTGGGTCATTATCTTGTAATAATAGGGTAAACTTAGGGATTGCTTCTTTAGCCTTCATCCCAACAAGAGCCCTGAAAGCATACCATTGTTTATTATTGTCTTGGCTGGTGAGTTGTGCCAGTAATTCTTTTATCCGATATTGCCGTGTATTGGTTGCGACCGGATAGACCCCGGCTCCGAGCAGAAGTAGAACGGTTAATATTATGCTGATACGTAGGAACATATGCGCAGGATAGCAAATAAAGATGGAGTGTCAAGGGAATAATTTAGAAAGTTTGAATAGTTGGACAATCCTAATCCTTTAGACTTATTATTCATTTCTGCGCTAAACACACTCCTTAATTCTTGACATCACTGACTATCAAGATAATGTAATTTCTTATTATTAGATGTAAAAGGGAGTTTAAGAATGAAGCAATATTTTGAGAAGATGCCCTCGACCTTCGGCCGCAAGCTGGCTGACTTTGAAATCAAGCAGATGCAGGAAAACATCGGTTTGATTAAAGCCGAGGAACAGAAGCTGGCCGAGGCCGTGGCCAAGGTCAAGCAGGCCGGCATCCCGGCCGATACCCTGCACAAGCGCGGGGAGAAGACTGTTTACGAGCGGATAGAATTGCTGGTCGACCCGGGCACCTTCCTGCCTCTTAACACCATCTATAATCCGGTCAATAACGAAGAGGGCACTACCGGCGTGGTCAACGGCATCGGCCGCATCGAGGGCCGTTACGCATCCATCATCGCTTCTGACAACAAGGTTCTGGCCGGCGCCTGGATACCAGGCCAGGCCGAGAACATATTCCGGGCGCAGGATATCGCCGAACGTCTGCGCATCCCGCTGGTCTGGATTCTTAACTGCAGCGGCGTCAAGCTGACCCAGCAGGAAGAGGTCTATGCCGGCCGGCGCGGGCACGGCCGTCCGTTCTTCCGTCACGCCGAACTGGCCCAGAAGGGTATTCCGGTGCTGGTGGCCGTTTTCGGGACCAACCCAGCCGGAGGCGGTTATCACGGCATCAGCCCGGCCATGATATTCGCCCACAAGAACGCCAACATCGCCGTGGGCGGGGCGGGCATTGTCAGCGGAATGAGTCCCAAGGGCGGGTTTGATTTGGAAGGCGCCAGGCTCATCATCGAGGCGACGCGCAAGTTCAAGCAGACTCCTCCGGGCGGAGCCGACACGCATTTCAACCATACCGGGTTCTTCAAGAACGTATTCGATACCGAGGACGAAGTCATCAACGCCCTGCGCCAGTGCGTTAAAATGATGCCGGCTTATGACACCAACTTTTTCAGGGTGGCACAGCCCAAGCCGCCGCTCTACGCGCCGAATGAGATAGATTACATAATGCCTTTTAACCAAAAACGGGCCTATGAAGTGGAACAGGTCATGGCCCGGATATTCGATAACAGCGAACATACCGAATACCGTCCCGGCTACGGTCCGGAGGTTTATTGCGGGCTGGCCAAGCTGGACGGTTTTGCGGTCGGTGTGGTGGCCAACCGCCAGGGATTCCTGGGCAAGGGTTATCCCAAATACGCCGACTACCCGGGCATCGGCGGTAAGCTCTACCGCGAAGGCCTGATTAAAATGAGCGAGCTGGTGACCTTCTGCGGGCGGGACCGGATTCCGATGATTTGGCTGCAGGACACCTCGGGCATAGACGTGGGCGACATCGCCGAACGGGCCGAGCTGTTGGGCTTGGGCCAGTCGCTGATATATTCCATCCAGAAATCAGATTTACCGATGGCCACGGTGGTGTTGCGCAAGGGCACGGCCGCGGCGCATTATATCCTGGGCGGACCGCAGGCCACGGCCAATAACGGCTTCACGCTGGGTACGCCGACCACGGAAATCTACGTCATGCACGGTGAAACGGCCGCGGTGGCCTCGTTCTCGCGCCGGCTGGTCAAGGAACAGGACGCCGGCAAGCCGCTCGAGCCGATTATAGAGCAGATGAACAAGCTGGCCCAGCAGTATTACGACAAATCGCGCCCGGTCTATTGCGCTCAGCGCGGTTATGTGGATGAGGTGGTTTCGTTCGGACGGCTGAGGGACTATTTCGTCACCTTTGCCAACGCCTGCTACCAGAATCCTGATAATATTTGTCCGCAACACCAGATGATTTTGCCGAGAATTATTAGAGGATAGTTGGAACCACGAATTAACACGAATGAACGCGAATTAGTAAGGATAATAAAATAATCGACAGTGACTTGGACGAGACTTGTAAGAGACTGATTAGTAACTGTTGATATGACGGAAACGTAAATATGCTTACAGACAAACTGATGGAAGGGCTGAGGATATTCGGCATCGGCTTCAGTGTGGTCTTTATCGGGATGACCGTCCTGGTGCTGGCCGTAAACCTGACCGCATTCATAGTTAAGCTTACCAATAAAGATAGGAAGGAAGAGAAGGCATGACCAACGTTTACGCTCCGATGATAGGCAAGATTGTAAAGATTAACTTAAAGACCGGCGATAAAGTGGAAGAAAACCAGCCGGTGATGATACTTGAATCGATGAAGATGGAGATTGATGTAATCGCTCCGGTTGGCGGGATGATAAAGGAAATCAATGTCAAGGAGCAACAGGCCGTGGAATCGGATACGGTTCTGGCGGTGATAGGCTGATTATGAATCTTTGGGATAAGACAGGTATAAGCGCGGTAACGCCTGAACATTTGGTGATGTGGCTGATAGCCGGATTGTTCATCTACCTGGCGGTGCGCCGGAACATCGAGCCGCTGTTGCTTCTGCCCATCGGGTTTACGGTGCTGGTGGTCAATATGCCGCTGACCGGGTTGACCGAGGTCAGGGGACTGCTCTATTATTTCTATACCTACGGCCTGGAGACGGACCTCATTCCCTGCCTGATATTCCTGGGGCTGGGCGCTATGACCGATTTCGGCCCGCTGATTGCCAATCCCAAGACGCTGTTATTGGGTGCGGCGGCACAGCTGGGCGTCTATATCGCTTTCTTCGGCTCGATTGCCCTGGGGTTCACCATCCCTGAGGCCTGTTCCATCGGCATCATCGGCGGGGCGGACGGGCCGACCACTATATTTACCACCAACGAACTGGCGCCGCACCTGCTGAGCGCCACGGCCATTGCGGCTTACTCCTACATTGCGCTGGTGCCGGTCATACAGCCGCCCATAATGAAACTGCTGACCACCAAGGCCGAGCGCGGTATCATTATGAAGCAGTTGCGGCCGGTGTCGCGGGTCGAGAAGGTTATTTTTCCGCTGGCCACGTCGCTGGTGGTTTGCCTGCTGGTGCCGGCGGCCGCGCCGCTGGTGGCCACCTTTATGCTGGGCAACCTTTTCCGCGAATCGCGCGTGGTCGAGCGGCTGACCAATGCGGCTCAGAATGAGTTGATGAATATTGTTACCATTTTCCTGGGTTTGGGTGTTGGTTCTACTATGACTGCGGAGAAATTCCTGCACTGGCCGGTGATAAAGATATACGGGTTGGGGTTGATGGCTTTTGCCTTTGGTACGGCCGGCGGTATTTTGTTCGCCCAGCTGATGAACTTGTTCCTTAAGGAAAAGATAAACCCGCTGATAGGTTCAGCCGGTGTATCGGCCGTGCCGATGGCGGCTCGGGTATCCCAGCGGCTGGGACAGGAGGCCAATCCCAAATGCTATCTGTTGATGCACGCCATGGGGCCCAACGTGGCCGGGGTTATCGGCACTCTGCTGGCGGCTGGTACTTTTATCGCGCTGGCTAAAGCGTTGATGTAAGGATATATGCGAGAGTTAGAATTCGGTTTGTCAATGGCCCTGGTAGGCATGTCGGCCACACTCCTGACGCTTTGTCTGCTGGGAGTATTAGCCTGGCTGCTCAAGAAGATATTCCCCTATAATCCGTGCCAGGGGCAGGATAATTAAAAGGTGTTAGAACCATGTCAGCATACATAGAATCGGCCCTGTTAAGCCTGACCGCCGGATTTCAGGCGTTAAATATCCAGCAGGCCGTGATGATAGTCATCGGACTGACGCTCATTTTCCTGGCCTTGAAATATAAGTTCGAGCCGCTGCTGCTGATACCCATCGGTTTCGGGGCAGTGCTGGTCAACCTGCCGATGACGCACCTGATGGAGCCGGGCGGGTTGCTCAGGATTATATACGATTTCGGCATCATTAACGAGTTGTTCCCCTGCCTGATATTCATCGGGGTAGGCGCTATGTGCGACTTCGGTCCGCTCCTGGAAAACCCTAAACTGCTGTTGCTGGGCGCGGCCGGGCAGTTCGGCATATTCCTGACTATGTTCCTGGCGCTCCAGCTGGGATTTTCCAGGCTGGACGCTTGCACCATCGGCATCATCGGCGCCTGCGACGGGCCGACCTCGATATATTTTTCGTCCAAGTTCTCGCCGCAACTGCTGGCGGCCGTATCGGTGGCGGCTTATTCTTATATGTCGCTGGTGCCGTTGATCCAGCCGCCGTTGATGCGCGCTTTGACCACCAAGAAAGAGCGCGAGGTTAATATGGGGTTTGTCAACCAGAGCGTTTCGCCCACGGTGCGCAAGCTATTCCCGATAGTGGTGACGGTTTTTACCTGCCTGGTGGCGCCGATGGGCGCGCCGCTTATCGGCACGCTGATGTTGGGCAACCTGCTCAGGGAATCGCTGGTGACCGAGCGGCTTTCACAAACCGCCCAGAACGAGCTGGTCAATATCGTTACTTTGCTTCTGGGCACCTGCATCGGCGCGACCATGAATGCCGAGAATTTCTTGAAAGGCCAAACCCTGATTATCTTCGGGCTGGGGCTGATCGCCATTTCCCTGGATACTGTGTGCGGGTTGTTCCTGGGCAAGATAATGTACCGGCTGAGCGGAGGCAAGGTCAACCCCTTAATCGGCGCGGCCGGCATCTCGGCCTTTCCCATGGCCGCCCGGGTGGTCCAGGCCGAAGGTCACAAGGCCGACTCGCAGAACTTCCTGCTGATGCACGCGGTCGGTGTTAATGTGGGCGGCCAGATTGCCTCGATTATGGCCGCGGCTATCATGCTGTCGGTGCTCCAGGGTATGGGGGTTTAATTGGTTATGCCAGACGCAATCGCACTTCTTTCCGGCGGTCTTGATTCCGCCGTTTCACTGTCAATCGCCCTGAGAAAGGGCATCAAGGTCAAGGAAGCCGTTACATTTGATTACGGCCAGAAGGCGGTTAGGCAGGAAATCAGGTGCGCCCGGAGAATTTGCCGGAAATACCATATCAGGCATCAGGTTTTTGATATCAGGTGGCTGGGCCGGCTGTCGCCCAATGCGTTGATAGACCGCAATAAATCACTGCCCAGTCCCAGGCCGGGCAGTGCGATAACGAAAGAAATCTCCCGGCAGGTCTGGATACCCAACCGTAACGCTTTGTTCATCAACATCGCCGCGGCTATGGCCGAAGCCAGGGGCTATCAACACATCATCACCGGATTCAACCTTGAAGAGGCGCGTAATTTCCCGGACAATTCCATTGACTTTATCAATGCTATTAATATAACATTAAGGTATTCTACTTTGAACAAGGTGAAAGTGGTGAGTTTTACCGGGCGGATGGATAAGAAGGCGATTATGCGCCGGGCCCGGATGCTGAAGATTAACCTGTCCGATACCTGGAGCTGTTATCAGGGCGGACGGAAACCCTGTGGCAGGTGTGAGTCCTGTCTTCGTCGTGGATAGACTCGACAGGCAGGCTTGTTTTCGTCGCAACATATATAAGGAATAATATGACAAAATTCGTATTTCTCAACGGTGAGTTTCTGAATCGCAAAGACGCCAAGGTCAGTGCCTTTGACAAAGGATTTCTTTTCGGCGAGGGATTGTTTGAGCAGTTCCGGATTTATGAACTCAAGGCATTCCAGATGAGTCAGCATTACGAACGGCTTAAGAGTTCGGCCCGGCAGCTCAAGGTGCCGCTGACTATTAATCTGCCTACTTTCCGGGAAATAGTGTCCCAGCTGCTCCGGCTCAACGATATTAAAAACGCCATAGTCCGCATCGTCATCAGTACCGGCAGCCGGGATGCGATACATTCACCTACCACGCTGGTTGAGGTTACGGGCGATATCCCTTCGGAATACGACAAATATCAGGAGGAAGGCGCGACCATAACGGTATATCCGGAAAAGCGCAGCGCCTATACGAGGGTTTACAGATACAACACGCTCAGCCGGATAGAAAATATCCTGGCCAAGCGATATGCCTATGAACAGCAGTCCATGGAAGCCATTTTTATGAATCATAAGATGGAGGTGACCGAGGGCTACCTGAGCAATGTTTTTATCGTTAAGGCACGGTCCGGGCTGACGCAGACGCCGCTTTCCAGGATACTTTCCAGTAACCGGGTGGTTTATACCGCGCCGCTTTCGGCCAATATTTCGCCGGGCATCACCCGCCAGGTGATTATGGGGCTGTGCACCAAGAACGGCATTAAGGTTCGGGAGAAGATGTTTAAGCTCAAGAATCTACTGACGGCCGACGAGATTTTCCTGACCAACTCCCTTATGGGCGTGGTGCCGGTCAAGAAGATAATCTACAACGACCGGATTATCAGGATAGGCGAGTCGATACCGGATTTAACCACCCAGCTGCTGGTCAAAGAATATAACGCCATTATTGCTTAGGCACATAGACCCGGTAATCTATTTCCGGGAAGATGTTATCCTCCAACCTGAGCCGCTGTAAAAAATCGTGGTCTATTATTTGTGATTTGACCTGTTTGTATAGTGTATTAAACCTGATGATGTGATTTTTAAAGCGGTTATGGGCGTAGGATTCCGAATGGCCGGTGGTCATCAGGAACGCCCAGTCGCTGCTCTGGGCTAAAAGCAGTTCCCGGGCCATTTGGTTGAGTATTTCCTTGAGAATGCTTACGGCTTTGGGATAAGTTGCGGCCAGTTCGACCATTTTATCTTCGGCCTGATGCAGGTGCCGGTAGACCCAGTCATTTTTGCCGTTGAGCCAGACCTCGTTGTAGCCCTTGTCGCCCCAGGTGGACATTGAAGGCTCGCAGACCGGTTGGTTGGGGAAGAGTTTTATGTATTCCGCAGGCGTTATCAAGCCGATATCGCTCTGGGTCGAGATTTTCTTTATCAATGCGTAGATGAATTCCGGGCCTTCAAACCACCAATGCCCGAAAAGTTCGGTGTCATAAGGCGCAACCACTATAGGGTTGATATTGTGTTTTTCGGCCAGGTATTTAATCTGGTTCTGGCGGTTAAGCAGGAAATCCGCTGCGTTGGCTTCAACCTTAGCCAGCGCATTGGCGTAGTTGTAAGGCTCTTTTTCATTGAGTTTGACCTTGCCGGTGATGCGGTGGTATTTGATGCCGACATTGCGCCGGACGCCGTCCGAGTGCAAATACGGACGGATATACTGGTAAGGTCCGTCATAACCCAGGTCGCGGTAGAACTCGCGGTAATTGGTGTCGCCCGGATATCCTTCATCGGCGCTCCAAACCTGTTTTGACGCATCCTGATCGCGGCCGAAAGCATAGACGCCGTTGCAATAAACTGGTGTGTTAGCTTCGTAAGGCGCGGTTGGTTGGGCGTATATCAGTCCGTGCGTGTCAACTATAAAAAACTTTATTCCGGCCTTGGCCAGCGCCTTTTCCACACCCGGTTTATAGGCGCATTCGGGTAGCCAGATGCCCTGGGGCGGGCGGTGGAAATGTTTTTGGTAGTTAGTTACCGCCACCTGGACCTGGGCCGTGATGGCCTCGTCTTTTATCATCAGCGGCAGGAAGCCGTGCGTCGCGCCGCAGGTGATGATTTCGATCAGGCCTTCATCCTGGAATTTTCTGAAAGCGCTGATTATGTCCTCGCCGTATTTGGTGTAAATATTTTTGATATGCCTGAACCGCTCGCGGTACATCCGGGCTGTGTCTGCAAACGGAGTGCCGGCTGTGCGGGTTATTTCCTTTTCAGATAGGCCTATCAATTTGTTAAGGTAGACATTATAGCGGGTTTTCAGGAGGCTGTCCTGGAGCATCTCGCAGAGCGGCGGAGAAACGTTTATGGTCAGCTTGAACGGGATATTCTCGGAGCTCAGGCGTTCGAAGACGTCAATCAAAGGTAGATAACATTCGGTAATGGCCTCAAAGAGCCAATCTTCCTCCATAAAGTCCGGGTAATCCGGGTGCCGGACAAACGGCAGGTGCGAGTGTAGGACTATTGATAAATATCCTTTGGGCATTATTTCGGCTCCTCTTTAATCTTGTTATTGAGCATGGTCTTGAATGAATCATCTTTAATCAGGTCTTCTAAAGCCTTGCCGGTATCTATGAAAATAGAGTATTCCTTTTCCGTTTCGATGGTGTTATTGGTCCGGTCGGTATAGGAGTCATCATCCTGTCCCTGGTCCAGGAATACCGAAAGGCTATAGCCGCCGTGGTAGTTATTTCCGGCCACCTGGGCTGTTCCGCCTTTATAGGTGTCTTTTCCGCCTAAATCCATAAACAGGCAGAAACCATTATGGGCCGAAGCGCCTCTTGAGAAT
Source organism: Candidatus Brocadiia bacterium (assembly GCA_041658285.1). Classification (NCBI taxonomy): domain Bacteria; kingdom Pseudomonadati; phylum Planctomycetota; class Candidatus Brocadiia; species Candidatus Brocadiia bacterium. The sequence goes on along the minus strand of JBBAAP010000009.1, from coordinate 42,741 downwards.
CCGCCATCATCATAGGTATCGTTACCGCCTTTGTCGATGAAAGCCACGCAGGTCAGGTCCCAGGACAGCCCGGCCACCACCCCGCAGAGCGTTTTGTATTGGTCATCGCCGCCCTGGTCTATGAAATACCCGATGGCCGAATGGGCCGCAAAGCCTTGTGAATATCTGGTACCCAGATATTTATCATTACTATTGCCGCCGTCGCAGAGCATACCCCAGCCGAAAAAGTAGCCGCCACCCTGGGAGAAAGTGCCGGCCTCGTAATAATCTTCTCCGGCCTGGTCAAGCAGGACACCAACTCCGCCTGAACGGCTCATGGACGGGTCTGTATAAGCCCGCATACCTGTGCCGCATCCCTGGGACCAGCCGTCAAAGGTGCCGGGATTATCCGGATAGCCGTTGGGATGCTTGGTGCTGGCTAGGTAATTGTCATTGCCGGCCGTATCGATGAGTAGGCCGAACGCCTTGGGACCGGCAAAGCCCTGGGCCAACTTATTAGCCTGATAGGAATCATTGCCTTCGTGCTTTATCAATATTCCTATGCCGAAAAGCCCGGCGCCTTGGACATATTCCTGGCCCTTAAAACTATCATTGCCGCCATTATCAACCAGGATGCCCACGCCCAGCAGACCGCTGCCCTGGGCCCAATCCTGAGCAATGTAGATATCATCGCCAGTTTTGTCATAGAGTATGCCCACGCCCATAACTCCCGCACCCTGGCACCCATATTTATAAGATGAATAACGGTCATTGCCGCCAAAATCAACGATGATGCCAAAAGGCTGGTCCGGTTTACCGGATTCACAAATCGACCCGCCTAATTGGTTGGCATAGAAATCATCGCCGCCTATGTCTATGATGATTGCTGCGTTTTCCTGGTATCGGTCGTTGCCCTTACCGCCGATGATAATCTTGCCAAATGGCGTATCCTTGCTGAAGATAGTCTCTTCTTTGTCCTTGCCTTCGCGTTCGATATCATTTGTAAGACCGTCCAGATATGCCGGAGACAGGACGCAGGTAAGCAGTCCACCGGCTTCGAATAGCGCCTGATAATCGACATAGCTGAATAATTGCAGAAGTTTTTTGTCTCTCTCATTGTATTCAGGATTCTCAAGATTACTGTCAAGTATCCAGCGGTCAGTCAGTCCGTAAATATTATTCTTAATGAATGAAATGTCATCTTCGGTCAGCCCGGCAAATGCTCTTTTTCTGTAAGCCTCGGCCTCTTTTAATAATTCTGAAAGTTGTTCGCAGTGTTCCTGCAGTGATAGGCCTGTTTTAAGTTCAAGCGTAAATTGGTGAGGATTCTCATCTAATTCAGATATAACAACGCTTATCATAGTCCGTAAATCAGTGGTGGTGATGCTTTTTTGCAGGTTATCCAGAAGGGTATCGCATATCCTTGGTATCTTGAATGGGTCGCGGTGCATATAGCGCATATCGCGCAGGCGCAGGCCGTCATCCCATTTTTGGTCTTCCGCATAGCGTTTTAAGAGGTCTTTGTATTTGTCCGTGATATTTGTGGCGGTCATAATCTTATTGGTAAGTATTTCTATCGGTGTGGTTTCGGAAACCAGCTCCGGGTGTATTTTGTCGTTGGTTTCCGGCTCAGAAGTGGTGGTGGCTGATGACGCCATCCGGGTACCGAGCGTAACCTTTATTTCCATCCGTCGGATATTTCTGGTGATGGTAGTCTTAAGCGTATCGTTAACTTTTAGGGATTCTATTTCTTCCGGTATTTTTTCTGGGTCAACGGCTTTGGGATTATTATTGATTAAGGTATAGGCGTCATTCGTTAGCCTGATTATGGATACCGACAGTTCATTTCCGCTGCCTTTGGATTTGATGTAGTTAGACATGGTTGAAGTGTATTGGGATTCTTCGCCGGAGAATTCGTTCCCGTCATATTTAAGGATAATATCATTGGCTTTGAGGCCGAATTTCTCGGCCGGTGAATATTGAGAAACCGAGGTGATTCTTAACGCACCTGTTTTCTCGGGGAAACCGAGTTTTTCCATATTTTTAGCCGGTTCCAGTCCGATGCCCATCCAGCCGGCGTTCTTGCCATCTTTTATTTCTGCTTTGGGCGGTGTGATGGTGTGAATTACCCTGGGTGGGGTAGCCAGGGTGATTTCCAACTCCTTGGAAGTATTCTTCTTTGATGCGCTGAAGGTTATTTTGTCGCTGGGCTTGGATTTTTCCATGAACTCACCGTATTTCTTGGCCAGTTCTTCTGTTGTAATCAGCGTGGTATCTGTATTGGATATCAGTGTTACTTGCTCTTCCTGCCTGATGATCTGTATTTTTATGCGGTCACCGGGATTTTTGGAATTGAGCTGTGCCAGCAGGGAAGCGGTATCTACAATATTTTTGCCATCAACATTGGTTATAATATCATCTTTGGCTATTCCGGCAGTCTGGGCGGGGGAGTTGTAGTAAACGTCGACCAGCCGAACGCCATTTTCGGCATTGATGCCGTTAATACCTAGCCAGGGGCCTTTATCCTGATATATGGTTTGCGCCTGGGGAACGGGTGTTTCTTGTTTTACTGCCGGTATCGATGTGCAGGATGATATAAGGCCGCAGGATATTGCCACGAAAGCTATTAGCCGGGTAAGATAAGTCGTATGAAATAACTTGTTTGAGCGGCATAGTCTTGGGGTTTTTACGATAGTTGATTTTACAAGGGTGTTAAATACATCGTTTTTCATTATTCCTATCTCCATTTGGTATTCGGTATCGGATTGTGTTTTGAGATACCAGTTGCCTTGAATCTTATTGATATCCGCGGGTTCGCTGAGGAGAATATCTTCTGATGTTTGTGATGATAGGTTGTTGATACGCAATAGCCATCTGTTACGGATGTCTGATATAAGTGATTTGAGGTTTTGGTTAGGAGCTGAAATTTCCCAGTAAATGAAGAGTAATTCCGGGTCTCTAATTAAGGCGACTATCCGATTTTGGTTGTAATGTTCCGGCAGGACCGGTCCGTAATCAAGGTAGACCGAATCGCTGTCCGGCTCTATCGGGTGCGTCGGGATCTGCTTATTCATAGAAATTTTACCTTTTTAATGATTCGGGTAGTCCATTTTTTACCGGGTTCCAGCTGTATCCGCCATAAAGGCATTATGACGGATGACTGATAGATGAGTTCAAACCCGCCCTCGGATTGGGAAACGGTTTGTACCGGGAAGAACCAGAAATCAGTCGGATTATCCAATTGTAATGCGATATCGATTTTCTGGTATTCATCCTTTATGCCGAACAATTCCTGATGTTCGGCTTTCCCGGCGGTGATAAGCGGGCCGATATTATGCCGGCTGCTGTCGTAATAGTAACGGTCAAATGCGTTGCCGGCCAGCATGGACAGGTTAAATTCGCAGGCGAATAAAGCCGGAGCTGGTTCGCTGCCCTGGTTGGTAATGGTGTACTTTATCTCCAGTGATAACTGGTCTTTACCGGTGAATGAAACAGTCTTTTCAACCCTGATGGGGATGAGTTTGCTTTCTTTTTTGATAACGCCTTCACGCCACAGAGTTAATGATTTTTCGGTTTTATTGACCTTGAATTTATATTCCGTGCCGACAAAATCGCCGTCTTCGCTGTAATTACAGCGGGTAAAATTATCCAGGTCTAATGACTGGGGCAGGAAATGGTCGACCAGCGATTGGCGGAGGTAATTATCGTAGTAAAGCAGATTCTCCAGGCCGGCAGTTTTGGATACGACCAGGTCGTGTATTGTTGCCACCGTGTTGACCGAATTCTGCGCTTGCGCCTCGAGTATTTTATGGTGGTAGGCCTCACGCCGGCGGGATAATGTAGCCAAAGGGTTGAATCCCTTGTTTATGATATCATATTCGTATATTGTTCCGCCGCAGGCTGGTTTAATATAACAGTTTATTTCTTTGTCTGATATTTTGACTTCATCAAAACCGTCATAATCGAAATCAGACGTCTCGATATTGGAGATATGATGTTTGCTGGTTATTTTTTCCGCTTCGATAAGGTGTTGGTACATAGCGTGCCGGAGGTGGGGCAGGTAAAACCCGCCGAATACCCCGTGCCAGTAAGCGCAGTTGCCCTGGCCGCGGTAGAGTTCCTTCCGGGCATCCGTTGCAGTATCTGGCGGCAGTTGGCCTATTTGACCGCTTACTTCCACCATCTTGGAATACATCAGGTTTATTTCCGGATATTTTACCTTGAAGTTACGCCAGTATCCGCCCGGTCGAATAGTGACCAAATTACTTTTGGGGGTATGCTTGATAATGTCTTCATAGGCGATAGCCACGTCAGTAGGTAATGCCCATTCGGTCATCTCTCGGTACGAGCAATCAGGCAGGTATGCTTTTCCCTCAGGTTTAAGGTTATCAATGACATTTGAGAAAGTCGTTATATTGAGCCGTCCGTTGGTGACTGCATCACGGAGCGTATAGAAAAAGTTTTCCAGCCATTTATCATCATAGCAGTGCTGGTATGTTTTGGGCCAGATGCCGAATTTTTCACCGTCATCGGCGTAGGCGATTACCGGATGCGGGTTGTCCCGTCGCCCCAAAAGATAGCTTATAGTTTCCAGCGGCGGTTTGAACGGAATTGCGTATCTCAGAACTTCCGGGATGGGAAAGATATTTATGGTTTTGCCCTGGTCTTCAGTAACATAATAGCCGTCTAGCTGTTTTTCGTTAAAACCGGTGGTTTTGAAATGGAAATCGTCTACCACTGTATATTCGATTCCGGCCTCAGCCAGGGGTTTTACCAGCGATTGTTCCCAGACTCTTTCGGCCAGCCATATTCCGCGCGGGCGCTTGCCGAAACGCTTTTCCAGATAATCTGAGAATAATGTTATTTGGCCGATTTTGTCCCGGTCAGGTAGCATGGTCAGGATAGGTTCATAATATCCGCCGCCTAACAGCTCCAAACGTCCTTTTGAGACTTGATCTTTCAATTTAGTAATAAATTTTGGATGGGCTCGTTCCAGCCATTCCAGCAACGAACCGCTGTAATGTATGCACAGCTTTATCTCCGGGAAGCGATCCGCCACAGCGAAGAAAGGCTCATAAGACTGACGGTACGCCGCCTCAAAGACGTTGTCAAAATTGCCTACCGGCTGGTGGTTGTGAAGGCATAATATAAAATTTACCTGAGACATAAGAAGTTATTTATACCATGGATTATGCTGGTGTCAAGAATAAAACGGATAAGCGGATATATCCGGTGCAATTCAGGCGCGCGGATGGAATTGCCTGTGGATTGATTTTAATCTTTCCTTGTCGATATGGGTATAAATTTGGGTGGTGGCAATATTGCTGTGGCCGAGCATTTCCTGGACATATCTGATATTTGCGCCGTGTTCCAGAAGATGCGTTGCAAAGGAATGTCTTAGTAGGTGGGGGTGTAATTTTGTCCGGATCCCGGCTAACCGTCCGTAAAGGCCGATTAATCCCCAGACTCTTTGCCGGCCTAATTTTTGTCCCCGGTGGTTAAGAAATACGTTTCCCGGAGATGAAGCTTTTATCCATTTCGGCCTGATTTTATCCAGGTAATTATTAAGCGCTTTTATTGCTTCTTCGCCCAATAAGACGATTCGCTGTTTGTTTCCTTTGCCGAAACACTTACAGTATCTGTTGTCGAAGTTTATATCTGAAATCTTAAGGTTAACGACCTCGGACACGCGCGCTCCGGTCGCATAAAGCACTTCAATGATTGCTTTGTTCCTGATGCCGTGAGGTTTAGTCAGGTTCGGCGCGGCCAGGAGTTTTTCTATGTCGGCGTAGGAGACGACATCCGGCAGTCGTTTCCAGGTTCGCGGCGTATCAATAAGCTCCGTGGAATCTTTTTTGAGATAGCCTTGGGAAACCAGGAAGCGGAAGAACATTTTGATGGCGACAATATTGCGGGCGATAGTATTCGGGGATAATCCGGATTTACGACGTGATTGTATAAAATTGTAAATGTCCTGGCTGGTTACTTCGGACGCCGATACGTCTTTATTTTTAAGCGATCGAATGAATGTTACCAGGTCGCGTTTGTAGGCATCTAGAGTGTTTGAACTCAGCCCGCAATCAACAGCTAAATAAGTAAGAAAAAGGTCTATCTCCCGCATAAAGGCAATAATATAACTAAATATCCGAAAATCAACTAAATCATATAAAGTTATTGACAGTTTACTACCGATTTAGTATGTAAGTTACCATATTTCCTGAAAGGATGTGTATGGTTGCAAAAAGTGAGATATCCATAGGCGAAAAACTTATTTCGGCAGGCATTATAAAAAAAGATGCCCTGGACAGAGCCATGTCCGAGCACGAAAGAACTAACGCCCCACTGGTCCAGTGTTTGTCTAAACTGAAATTAGCCAAAGAGGACAAGATGCTGGATGTCTTATCAAAGGAATTATATCTGCCGTTTATTAAACTGCGTGATGTGACCATTGACAAGTCTCTTATTCAGAAGATACCGGTCAGGTTCGTGGCGCATTATAAATTCATGCCGGTTAAGTTGACATTAAAACCGGATGGCCTCAACTATCTTTCCGTCGCCGTTGCCTCGCCGCTTAATATAATGATTCTTGATGAACTGAGGCTTCAGCTTGGTTATGAGATAGAAGTTATGCTTACGGTTTCGGATGAATTGATGGGGGCGATGAAAAAATATTACGGCTTGGCGGCTGACACTATGGAAAAGATTATGTCCACTACCGGTAAGGACGAAATGATTATCCCTACTGATATGTCCCTTGAAAAGGTGGAGGATATCGAGAAGCTGGCGGAGGATGCATCGATAATAAAACTGGTTAACCAAATTTTGCTTGAAGCGCACCGCAGCCGGGCTACGGATATCCACTTGGAGCCATACCGCGGTAAAATCAGGCTGAGATATCGGATTGACGGCATACTTTATAATATCAATGTGCCCACGGCAATTAAGAATTTTTATCTTTCTATACTATCGCGCATCAAGATAATGTCTAATCTGAATATCGTTGAGCGACGTTTGCCCCAAGACGGTCGGGCCGTGGTAAAGACCGAAAAAGAAACCCTGGATATGCGTATTTCGATCATACCGACTCCGTACGGCGAAAGTGCGGTTATCAGGTTGCTCCCGACTAAAATGCTTTATAATCTGAGCGATCTTGGGTTAACTCCTGAGGAATTGAGCATACTTCAGATGCTTCTTAATAAACCCCACGGTATCATATTTGTGACCGGCCCGACCGGAAGCGGAAAGACTACTACTCTTTATGCCAGTTTGCACAAGCTGAATACGCATGAGACAAAGATATTAACTATTGAAGACCCGATTGAATATGAGATGGAAGGTATTACTCAGATTCAGGTGATGCCTGAGATAGATTTAACCTTTGCCCGGGCGCTTAGGAGCATGCTCCGGCACGATCCGGATGTTATGATGGTCGGAGAAGTCAGGGATTTTGAGACAGCCGAAATAACCATACGTATAGCATTGACCGGCCACTTGATATTTTCCACGATTCATACTAATGATGCGGCCGGTGGCGTAACCAGGCTTATTGATATGGGTGTGGAGCCATACCTGATAGCGTCTTCTGTCGAAGCTTTTATCGCGCAAAGGTTGGTTAGGGTGATATGCCCGGAGTGCAAGGAAAACGATACTTTAACGCCTAAGGTTATGATAAATCAGATGAAAAAAGAGTTGGGGACAGATGATATTACCCCGTACCGCGGTAAAGGCTGCGATGAATGCAATTTTACCGGTTACCAGGGGCGGACGGCGATTTATGAAATAATGCTTATAGATGAGAATGTCCGTAAACTGGTTCTTGCTAAATCTTCTTCCGACGAGATTAAAAAAGCAGCTATAAGAAATAAAATGAAAACATTGCGTATAGCTGGATGGGAGAAAGTCAGGGCCGGCATAACTACTGTGGAAGAAGTGCTCAGAGTATCCCCGGGTGATCCCCCGGAAATACTTGCGGCAGCAAATCTTGGTTTTAAAAATGAGGCAACGTTCGAAATGCCTTTGGCTGAAACACCAAGAGGCGGCAGAGTATATAATCGTCTTTCAGTGCGAATCCCGATGGAGTTTGCTTTGCATAAAACATCTGTAACGGCCGAAGAAGAATCGTTTCCGAAATACATTAAAACAGTGGCTCAGGATATCAGCCCGACCGGAATACAGTGGTTAGCTGCCGAAACAGTATTGCCTGGCTCGATAGTCAAACTGAAAATCTACCCACCTAATCTTCCTATGATTGAATGTTTGGTAAAGGTTGTTCGTATAGAGGAGGCGAAAGAAACCGTTAAGCCTGGCAGTCAGGCGAAATATAATATTGGTTCTTATTATCTCGATATTGAAAGTTCAGATAAAGCGAAACTGATAGCATTAACCGAGTCCGCCTGATAGTATATTACATCTATGCCGCTGTTTACCTACCGCGCTAAAAAAGGACCGTCTGAAATAATAACTGATACCATTGATGCCGAAAATAAGGAAGATGTTATCAATAAACTTACCCACGAAGGCTTATTCCCGTTGAGCGTTAAGCTGGAAGGGGCGGTTAAGGATAAAAATATCGGTACGGGAGGATGGTTCAGCCGGGTAAAAACCAGGGATATTAATACTATGACCCGCCAGCTCAGTTCATTGCTTAAGGCGGGAGTGCCGCTTCTGAAGGCACTGCATATTATTACCGACCAGACTGAAAATCCGCATCTCAGGAATATTATTCTGGATCTAAGCATTCAGGCCAAGCAGGGGCAGATGTTGTCAACATCAATGAGCCGTTACACAGGTATCTTCCCGCCTTTTTATACCGCAATCATTAAATCAGGCGAGGACAGCGGGGCGTTGCCAGAAATGTTGATTAGGCTGGCCGACTACCGTGAGAATACAGAAGATATAAAGTCGCGTATACGTGCCGCACTGGCATATCCGATTTTTGTAGTGGTTTTTGGATTAAGTACCATCGTATTTATGATGACCGTAATCATACCCAAAATGCAGCTTGTATTTGACAACAGCAAAACGCCGTTACCTTGGAATACCAAGATTCTTATGGGCGCGAGTTATGCATTGAATCATTATTGGTACTGGATATTCGCGGCGATATTTATAGTTTTACTGATAATACGCGGTATAGTAATGATAGATAAAAAAATAGTTGATAAAATAAAGCTGGGGGTTCCTTTCATTAATACATTTGTCAAGAAATCAGAGTCAGCCAAATTTGCCCGGACCACCGGTTTGCTTCTGAATAATGGTATCCCAATACTTTCAGCCATGGATATTGTTATACCGACTTTGAGCAGCGAACCGATAAAAGAAGCGTTGAAAAAGATGACCAATGAGCTCAGGGCAGGTCAGTCGCTGGCCAATAGCATGAGGAATATCAAACTTTTTTTTCCGTTCATGACTAATATGATAGCCGTTGGCGAAGAAGGTGGCCATTTGGATGAGGTGCTTGAAGAAGTCGCCACTTTCTACGAAAGGGAAATAACCGAAGCAACTAAGATTGCTTTAGCCCTTTTAGAGCCTATTTTAATTGTTGTCATAGCCATGATTGTTGGATTTATGGTCATCAGCATATTACTTCCGATACTCCAAATGGGCGGAATGATACAATAAGCCTCTATCTTAAAATTTCAACTCCAGTCCACTCGTGTACGTACGCCCGGGCATTGGATAATCCCGGTCGTCAATGCTACTGCCGAATTGCACCGCGTATTGCTTATTTGCGATATTATCAATGCCTAGGAAGAAATTGACGCTTTTAGTTTTCTGTCTTAACTTCAGGTTGGTTAGCCAGTAGCCGGGCAATTGTTTTGCCAGTGTTGTCACCGCCGGCCAGGCCGAATAATCAGAATAATACTGGAATGTTTTCGAGGTGTACTGAGTTTCGATGTTAAATATAAGCTGTGGAATGTCTAGAACATTTTGGTAGGATACCGCAAAATCCATTTTTCGCGAAGGCGTATAGGCCAGTTTCCGAGACCGGGTAGCCATTGTGTTGAGTACGGCGTCGGTCAGCTCCTGATTCTTCTGCTCGGCATCAAGTAATGTATAATTAATCCTGATTGACAGGTTATTCATGGCGGTGGCTGAGCCTTCCAGCTCCAAACCATTGATTTTCGCTTGATTAAGATTAGTCGGCGTCCAGCGGTTACCCCATGGACCCATTGAACCGTTCGGAGCCCAGGCAATCATGTCATTAAGATTTTGCCGGAATACATTCAGACGCGTCGTCAGCAGTTTTCCCAGGTTATAATTAATACCGACCTCGCCGGTTCCACCTTGCTCCGGTTTTAGGCTACGATTGCCCTCGGCGAAGGAATCTTGCGGCCAGTATAAATCGTTAAGCGACGGCGCCCGATACGAATCTCCGTAGGATGCGCGTAGATTCAAGTCAGTTGTCAGTTGGTATAAAACATTGGCCCGGCCCGAGAACTGGCTGGTAAAATCGGTCGGATTATCGATTCGTCCGCCCAGAGTCAATGTTGTCTTGCCCATGGTTATTTCGTCCTGAGCGAATATGCTGTAAACGGTGCGCTTGGTATCCCACCTTGCATTGGTTAAAACCATAGTAACCGTGTCAAGCTCGTTCGTTTTGACATCATATTGGTATGATTCCAATCCGATGCCGCCGTTAATCGCTTGGTTGCCGGATTTTAGATTATAAATCGCCTCCAGGGCGAATGAATTTGTCCCGTACCGATTATCTTTGGCAATGCGGTTAGTGGAAATCCATTCCTGGTGATTTTGGCAATCGTTGTTGCCGCCTGAAAGGCGTAGTCGCAAATCACCTATTGATGCCAGGATATTGACAAATGTTTTTTTGTCATAAGCCAGGTCATACAAAGATGATACATTATCGTTGCCTAGCGCAATTTGTGATGCGGTTCGCTTGGGCGCATCCAGGGCCGGCCGTGAGCCGGGAAAGTGGCTTTCGCCGTCGTAATAACCAGTATCGATCTTTATGTCCAGCGGCAGGCTGGCGAATCCGGCGGATTTATCCTTGTAACTGAATCTTAAGGTTGTATTGGTCGAATGATGCTGGCTGTTGTCCCGGTTGCCCTGAGATGTTTTATAGTTGCTGTTGAACAGGTACCCGGAGTTTTCATAAGTCATCCCATTGGATATGCGGCTGACAGTGGTGCGATATGTGCCAAACAGAGTAGACGCACCGACTTGCGGCTGGTCGGGTTGTTCCCGGGTGATGATATTAACCACTCCGCTGACCGCATTGGCGCCGTAAAGAGCCGAGTACGGGCCTCGGACTATCTCGATTCTTTCTATATTATCCGTGGAAAGATAAGAAATGTCGGCGGAACCGGTAGCTGGGTCGTTTATATTTCTGTCATCAATCAGTACTAGGGTGTGTTGTGAATATAATCCCCGGATATGAACTGATGAAGATGCTCCTAACGAGCCATAGTTCATTACTCCCAGCCCGGTGGCAGCGGATAGGGCGCTGTTCAGGTTGATGGTGTTTTGACTCTCGATATCCTTCTGGCTGATGATGCTTACCGCCCCGGGCACATCTTTGAGCGGTTTAGGAACGCGCGATGCTGTGACCACGATTTCATCTGTAACTTCACCGGCAAATGTAACTAATTCTGCACACCAGATTATCAATGCCATAGTCCAGATTTGCCATTTATTTCTCGTTACAATGACCATATATTCTCCTTTGCTTACCCGCGTAAGCAGGAATTTTTGGAAAACTATCGAATATTCTGACTTAGGGATAGTTGCTCTTATGGACGGGCAACGTTGCTGCCTTCCCCACCTGACATTATATCAGGCGAGTGGCTGGTAATTGAATTCAGCAATTAATTCTCCCATTACAGTTGCGGGGCAGTGCCCGAATCGCACGGGCTTCCTCGATAGATTTCTGTTATTATTTTTATTAAAATATCCAGCTCTTAAAACCAATCCGGTAATGAATTCTATTTACTCTCCTTTCTGTTTGCCGGTCCATTTATCTTTGGGCACCAGGAAGACATAAGGCTTCTCGGAAATGGGGTTTTCTTTTACCACCACGACTGTTTTGTAAACTTTTTCTATAATCGGAAATGTCAGGACTTCTTTGGGTGAGCCGATAGCCTCAATCCGGCCGTTATTAAGCATAACCAGCCGGTGGCAGTATTCCGCCGCCAGATTCAGGTCATGCAAAATAATGACCACGGTCAGCTCCTTTTCCTTGTTGAGATATCTGAGCAGGTGCAGTATTTCTATCTGGTGTCCGATATCCAGATGCGCCGTTGGTTCATCCAGCAATAAAAGCTTCGGTTGTTGGGCCAGCGCCTGGGCTAAGTACACCCGCTGGAGTTCGCCGCCGGAAAGCTCGGTTATCAGTTTGGATGCCAGCCGTTTGGTTTCGGTCAGTTCCATGGCCTGGCTGATGATGGTTTGGTCTTCCGTGCCGATAGGTTCCAGCCTGCCCAGATACGGATTGCGCCCGAGTGCGATAAAATCATTGACCGAGAAAGGAAACTGCAGAAAAATGAACTGCGGCAGCACCGCTATTTCCTTGGAGAGTTCCCTGAGATGCCAGCTGGAAATTTCCTTATCCCGGTAAAGCACGTGTCCGCTGTATTGCGGTATTACCCGGGTAATCGTCCTGAATAGGGTAGTTTTGCCTGACCCATTCGGGCCGATGATGCCGACTATTTCGCCCTGGTTAACCTCAAACGAGACATCGTTGATGACTGCCCGGTCGTCATAGCCGCAGGTTAGGTTGGATATTTTAAGCATACTCAAACCGTTTTCTTCATTAACAGGCTGATAAAAAATACGCCGCCGATAATTCCGGTGATAACCCCGACCGGTAATTCATTGGGCGCCATGATGGTTCGGGCAAGGGTATCGGTCACGGCTAAAAACAGCGCACCGGCCAGCACGCTGTTTATCAAAAGCATTCGGTGCGATGGTCCGACTATCAAGCGCATGATATGCGGAATCATAAGCCCGACAAAGCCGATAATCCCGGAAACCGCCACGCAGGCCCCGGTGATGAGCGAGGTGATGATGAACAGTGTCCGGCGGGTTGTTTGCGGCGATACGCCCAAATGGACGGCCTTCTCGTCGCCCAGCGTCATTACGTCCATATCCTTGGCTAAAATGAAGGCGATAATAATGCCGGTTAGAATCAGAGAGCCGACAATCAGCATTAGCGTGTAATTTATGTTGGCCAGGTTACCCATTAGCCAGAACATGGCCGATTGTATCTCGGTCGGCTTGGACACGGCGAATATCAGCATCACTATGCCGGAAAATATGAAACTCAGGATGACTCCGCTCAGAATCAGGCCGTGCACGGAGAATCTTTGCTTTGAGGCTATCAAAAACACCAGTCCGACCGCGGCCAGAGCCCCGGCAAATGCGGTTAGCGGTAATCCGAAACTGCCAAGGGCATTAACCAGTCCGGCCACCGGTCCGATGGCCAGTAATGCTGTCACGCCCACGGCCGCGCCGCCGGAAATCCCCAAGGTGTACGGGTCGGCCAGCGGATTGCGCAGTATCGCCTGCAATACACAGCCGCAGGCGGCCAGTCCGGCCCCGACCAGCAGGGCAGTCAATATCCGGGGAAGCCGCACATCAAAAATGATAGTCCGGTCAGTATCTGACATGTTAAAGAGCGATATATTAGTCCCGCCGACAACCAGGCATAGCAATGCCACCGCCGGAATGACTATCAGGAAACCTAATGCCAATAAAGCGCCGCGATTCATATTATTTTGTATTCCATTCGATGATTTGGCTGACCGCTTTGACGAAATTATCAGGCGTCGGTTGGCACATCAGCTCTGCCGGCATGACGTAAATTCGGCCGGACTTGACCGCCGGTATATCCGGAAAGTTACGCCACATATCTTTTGCCGTGGCGGTCATCTCGCCCATCTCGCTGATGATAATCAGGTCGGGAGCACGCCTGATGACTTCTTCTATATTAAAGACCGGCCATTTATTGGCCGCATCTTCGGCAATGTTTCTGCATCCGGTATGTTTGATGATATCATTTATGAATGTATTATTGCCGGCCGTCATTAGCGGATTATTGTTTAGTTGGATGAATACTTTACAACTGCCGACCGGCACATGTTCCCTAACTTTACTTAACTGTTGGTTCAGGTTGCTGAGTATGGCGCTGGCCTTGGATTCTTCGCCCAAGAGCTTGCCCATAAGCAGGAAATTATCCTGGACCATTTTCCAGGAGTCGCTCTCGCCGAACACGAACACTTTCAGTCCCAACTCGCGGAGCTTATGGATAACGGCTGGTTGGTTGGCTTCTTTAGTGGCCAGTATGATGTCCGGATTAAGCGCCAAAATCCGCTCGATGGACGGCTCCATAATATTACCCACGCTCGGAATTTGGGCCGGCGTGTTGCAGTAATCGGTCCGGCCGACCAGCCGGTCTAGCGGGAGAATCAGTTTAAGGTTCTCGGTCAGGGCCGGGGCCAGAGAGATAATTCGTCCGGGCGTTCGGACGGAATAAACAATCCTCGTCGCATCGGCCAGTCCGGTTGTATCCGGAGTCGCATCCTTCCGGGCAGGGCAGCCTGTAATTAACAGTCCCAAAAGCAGGGCGTAAAAATATTTTCTCATAATAATTATCCGAGAATCAGAAGCAGGTATCCGGCGAACAGCACCAGCGCTTCGATAATCTCATTGATTGCTCCGAGCACATCGCCGGTGACGCCGCCGATGACCTTGCGGGCATAAAGCACGATGACGATAGTGATAATCGGGACGAGAATGGCGATGACCACGCCGCCGGCGTAGAAAATCAAGGCGGCCATGGCAACGGATATTATCGCGGCAATCTGCCAATCCCATCTGGAGATATTATTGACGAATGTCCGGGCAATGCCCGGGTAATTAGCATCAGCATAAGGCCCAACGGCCGTGGCCATGACCATAGCCCAGCGGCTCATTATCGGCGTTAATAATATCAGCCGCCAGCCATAAGGTGCGCTTATGACGCTGGCGATGACAGACCATTTCAACAGGAGTATGAAGACTATGCCCAGCACGCCCATGACGCCGATGTGCGGGTCGCGCATTATCCGAAGGATATCGTCCTTGTTGCGGCCACCGTAGAAACCGTCGCACATATCGCTCAGCCCGTCTATGTGTATCCCGCCGCTTAAAGCCGCCATGGCCAGAACAATCAGCGTTGAGGTGATGATATCTGATACGCCCATCCAGCCGGCGACCATCTTTATGAATACCAGAGTCAGTCCGATGCCCAGCCCGACCAGCGGATACAGGCGCATCGACGATGCTAGTTCGGCATCCTTAATTTCGTCTTTGATGCCGGCCGGCAGCGGGGTCAGGAAACTTAGCGCGATTCTGAATAGTCTTATATGTTTAATCATAGTTTATCCCAGCTTTTCAGAGACGTTGGCCTGGCTGAAGGTTGCCATCTCTTCCAGTATTCTGAGCGAGCTTTCGCACAGCATCATAGCCAGCGCTGCTCCAGTGCCTTCGCCCAATCTCATGTCCAAATCCAGCAGTGGTTTCATTCCCATCTGGGCCAGCGCGTGCTGGTGTCCTTTCTCGGCTGAGCAGTGGCTGGGGATGATGAAGTCCTTGGTTCTGGGCGCCAGTTTGACGGCAATCAGCGCCGCTGCGCCCGAGATAAACCCGTCAATGATTACCGGCACCCGTTTCATAGCGCAGCCGATGATTACTCCGGCCAGCCCGCCGATTTCGTAGCCGCCCAGTTTAGCCAGCACGTCAATCGGGTCATGATGGTTCGGTTTATTGATGGCGATGGCATGCTTGATAACCCTGATTTTTCGGTGCAAGCCCTCGTCATTTATGCCTGTGCCGTAGCCGGTCACGTTTTCGACTGTTTTACCGGTCATTACCGCGGTGATAGCGCTGCTTGGCGTGGTGTTGCCGATGCCCATATCTCCCGTGCCGGCGATATCCAGCCCGAGCTGACATTCTTTTTCCACCAGCTTGATGCCGGCCCGGATGGACCTGATGGCGTTGCTCGGCGTCATGGCCGGGCCCTTGGCGAAATTATCCGTGCCGGATTCTATCCGGCAGTCGTGGAATTGAGTATGTTTGTTATCTGCCTTGATGTGCTCCATCTCCAGCTTGCCGGCGATGCCCATATCGGCCACGATGACCCGGGCGCCGGCCTGGCGGGCCAGAACGTTAATGGCCGCGCCGCCCCGCAGGAAATTATAAACCATCTGGCAGGTTACCTCGCGCGGATAGGCGCTGACGCCTTCATCAACCACGCCGTGGTCGCCGGCCAGGGTGAATATTACTTTATGTTTCAGTTTTGGTTTGTCATTAGCCGTTATGCCGGCGATGTGCTTGGCCAACTCCTCCAGCCGACCCAGGCTGTTCCTGGGCTTGGTCAGGTTATCCAGGTGTTTCTGGACCTTGTCCATGGCGTCTTTATCCAGACTGTGTATTTTGGCTATGGCGCTTTCGAGTAAAACCATATTAATGATTTCCTTTTATCTTTAATGGTATGCCGGTGACCATCAGATAGACTTCGTCAGCCGCGGCGGCAGCCATCTGGTTGAATTTACCGGACAGGTCGCGGAAGTCGCGGCCCAGAACCGTTTCCGGCACGATACCAGAACCGACCTCGTTGGTCACCGCAATCACCGTCATATCCGAATCGTTAATCACCCTAAGCATACTTTCGGCCCGTTTCAAGACTTGTTCCTGGTCTTTGAGTTCCAGCATCAGGTTAGAAGTCAGTATGGTCAGGCAGTCAATTACCACTATTTCAGACAGACCCTTAAGGTTAAAAATCACGGTATCGATGTTCTTGTCTTCCTCGACCGTTTGCCATTC
Source organism: Candidatus Brocadiia bacterium (assembly GCA_041658285.1). Taxonomy (NCBI): domain Bacteria; kingdom Pseudomonadati; phylum Planctomycetota; class Candidatus Brocadiia; species Candidatus Brocadiia bacterium. Next base: position 25,941 of record JBBAAP010000009.1, on the reverse strand, counting down.
GGCCGGGCGTGATTTCTTGTGCGCCGCTATGCGTTTGTCCATTTCCTCGTCGTGGAAACACGAAGTGGCGATGTAGACTACCCGGTGCGTGGATGGCGGGGCGGTTAATTTCTTGGCCAGCTCCACGGCATAATGGCTCTTACCGCTCCTGGCTCCGCCGGTTATCAGGATGAACTTTTTCATATAATTATTTTAATATGTTTAATCGACTCAATCCGTTTAGTTTAATTAAACATCCGGTTTTAGGTTCTGTTTTCCAGAAGCCGTTGAGTCCTTTGCCTGATATCTCTCCCAGGATGATTCTGATTGGTCCGCTGTGGCTGACCACAGTTACGGCACAGCCATTATGGTCGGCGCGTTCCAGTCTTTTTAAGAATTTCAGGACCCTTTTTTGGAGTTGTCTGAGCTTTTCCCCGCCCGGCGCGCCGAAGGTTAGCGGGTTCTTGACCCAACGCTGCATGGCGCCGGGGAAACGACTGCGTATTTCTTCAAAGGTCAGGCCTTCCCATCGGCCTAGGTTTGTTTCCTTTAACTCCGGACACCTGATTATCCGCGCTTTTTGGCCGGCGATAATCCGGGCCGTTTGCATGGTCCGCGACAATGGACTGGAATAAATTACCATACGATTATGGCGTTTCAACTGCCGGGCCAGTTTCCTGGCTTGGGCTACGCCTTTACGGCTCAGCGGCGCGTCAATGGCTCCGCATAACCGACCGGATTCGGTGTAGTTAGTCTCGCCGTGACGGATTAAAAATAGTTTCATATAGCCACAGATTGCACGGATTATTTATTATTGCCCAATAAAAAAACCCCGTGGCGTCTTGATTAAAAAGCGCCACGGGGTTGCACCCTGATTTTCTTAGCCCCGTTACAGTAATTATCACGCCCGGTTTCCGCGAGGCGAAATAACTTTCCGGTACAGCAGGTCTTCTGGCTAACGGCTCACTCTAATCCCCGCGCCTTCCCATCCCGCCCTCGGCGGAGCAGTGGCATTTGCGGGTTTCGTCCCCGTTTACAGCGGCGGGGCCGCTCTCTTTCCCCGGTTAGTGGCAGTTCGAAAGAAGCGAGTTACCTGCCACGTTATCCCGCTTATTTCAGCGGGGCTTGCGTCGGGATGAGATTCCCTTGGCTGTACCTGACGCCATATAGCCACGGATAAAACTCCTGTCAAGAAAATATTTACATTCATATAAATTTGACATCCTTATTTTTTCGGCTATAATCACAATAATGAAGCAGGCTTATTTTGTTGCGGTGCTGGCGCTGGTCATAGCGCCGTTATTAATCTGGGGCGTTAATGAGGACGTGGCCGCGTCGCTATTGAAAAAGGGCGACGAGGCGCTCCAGAAAAACGAGCCGGCCAAGGCTATCGAGATATACAAAAAAGCGTTGGTCGAAAGCCCGGGTTATCCCGAGGCCTACCTCAAGCTGGGCAACGCCTACCTTAAGTCCGGCGACAAGCGCCGGGCCCGGCGCTACTTCGAACAGTGCATCAGTCTGATAAAAGAAACGACCAAACCGACACCGGCGCTCCAGGCCGTCAGTAAGGATGCCTCAGCCAAAATAACTGGGCTGGATAAGAGCAAGCAGGAGGTGGTCGCGATTGAAAAGGAATACGTCAAGCAACTTCTGGCCATTGCCCGCAAGAACATCAAGAAAGACATCGCCTTCACCGAATCGGTGCTTAAAACCGTTCTATCCTTCAGCCCGGCCAACGCCGATGCGGCCAAGCTGATGCAGGAGCTGAAACAATCAAGGGTGTTCGCGCCGTGGCAGGCTATATTCAACGGCGAAAACCTGAGCGACTGGAATATGCAGAATCCGGCTCTGTGGAAGGTGGACAAAGGCGTGCTTATCTGCGATACCGATGAGGCATTGGTCAGCCACCGGAGCAAGCTCCGGCTGGAGCGGTCGTATAAAATAAATCTGGAATTCAAGATTGACAAGTTTAACTCCAAGGGCGGCGGTGTCGGCGTGATACTCGGTTACAACAACAAGCCCGAAGAGCTGACGGTTCTTAGTATTTTTGAGGATGGTTTGAAACTTATCGTCTTTAAGGACGGCAAGGGATTTAATATCAAGGAGTCCGACCTGCCCAAGGACTTTAAGAATGGCGATTGGAATACCTTGTTGATAGAGGTCTCATCAGGCAATCTCAAGTGCTTTGTCAACGATAAGCCGGTGATAGACTACAAGGCTGAAAAGCCGGGATTCTTGGACGGCTCCAGCGGTTTGTGGCTTCAGCAGATTAAGATGAACATCCGGCAGATGAAATACATCAAGGACTGATATGAAACGTTTGATACTGGCCGTATTGATTGGCGCGTTATTCGGGGCGATTACATATTCCGATGACGACGTGGCCCAGGTGTTTATCAAAAAGGCCCAGGATTTGGCCAAGAAAAAGGAATATAAAGAGGCGCTGGCAAATTTCCGCAAGGCCATTGCCGAGGCGCCTAACCTGGTTGACGGTTATTTCTGCTTGGGCGAGATGTACCGCGACATCGGCGAAAGCGAAGAGGCCGCAACCAACTTCAGCCGCGCTTCTGAAATGATATCGGAACAGGAACAGACGTCCAAGCTGAAATCATACCAGTCAAAAATAGACGGCTTCTTCGCGGAATACAACAAGGTCCGCCAGGAGCTGGACAAGGCCAACGAGCAGTTGATAAAGTCATTAATGCCGTTGATAGACAAATACCAGGCCGAGGACATAGAGCTGGCCGTTTACATTATCGAACGCGCGTTCCGGGCTGTGCCCAACGATGAAGGATTGCAAATCAAGCGTAAGGAGCTGGCCCAGAAGGTGACCGAGGCAAAGAAAGCCACGATGAAACCGCTCTTTAACGGCAATGACCTGGATGACTGGGACATCAACCGTGATTGGTCGGTTCGGGAAAACTGCGCCAGTTTTGTCTTCGAAGACAAAGAAATGATTTCCGCCTCATCGACCCGGGTTCGGCTCAACGGCGACTACAACATCATCGCCCGGGTCAAACAGGACAGCGGTTTCGGCCAATCCAATATACTGGCGCTTGGATTTGGCTTCCAGAGCCTGAAAAACTGTTACGTCTTCGGCTATTTTGACGGCAAGCTCCTACTGGGCAAGCATACCCTGGACAGCGGCCGGTACCTGCGGATTAAGGAGAAGGAGCTGCCTGATGTAGATATCTCCGACTGGAACGAGCTCGAGGTCGAAGTGGCCGGCAAGACCATCCGTTGTTATTTGAATGGAGAACTGTGTTTCGAGGCAACCGAGCCCAACAAAGACGCGCTGTCCGGAGTCCAGGCACTGATAGGCAACAATTGCTCCGGCCAATTCAAGGATATTCTTTATTCCAGCGAAGATTAGTGCCACTTCGAACGCAGTGAGTTACTGTCCCTTATCCCGATACGAAGTATCGGGGCTAGTGCCGGTTTGAGTTACTGGCACTTATCTCTTAGTGACACTTCGAGTTTGCGAGTTAGTGTCACTTAGATCCCTTAAGCGAAGCTTAACGGGACTAAGGTGAAAGAGTAGCTTAGTGATATTTGCACTGGGCTAGGGCGAAATATCGGGGCTAAAGCCAGTAAGGAATGATTCGGTAGATTTGGTAAAATAAATTAGTTATTTAATATCAGAAGATATCGCCAGCCAGATAAGCTGAGAAAAAAGGAGTATAATATGAAGACTATAAAACGTATCGGTGTTTTAACCGGGGGCGGCGACGCGCCGGGGCTTAATGCCGTCATCCGGGCCGTGGTCAAGAGCGCCTTCAATCGCGGTTGGGAAGTAATAGGTATAAGGGAAGGTTTCGAAGGTCTGTTGCATACCTCCAAGGCTAAAAGAATCACCACCAAAGACATCACCGGCATATTGAATATGGGCGGCACCATCCTGGGCACCACCAACCGCGGCAACCCCTTCAAGCACCAGGTCCGGGTCGGCAACAAGACGGTGGTCAAGGACGTTTCCCACATCATCGTCCGCAACTTCCGCAAGCTCAAGCTTGACGCGCTGGTGGCTATCGGCGGCGACGGCTCGCTGGGCATTGCCAACCAGCTTAAGAAAAAAGGCCTGCCCATCGTCGGTATTCCCAAGACTATTGACAACGACCTCAAGGCCACGGTCATAACATTCGGCTACGACACGGCCGTATCCACGGCCACCGACGCGCTGGACAAGCTACATTCCACCGCCCAGAGCCACAAACGGGTGATGGTCGTTGAGGTTATGGGCCGTTACGCTGGCTGGATAGCCCTGAACTCCGGCGTGGCCGGCGGCGCCGACATCATTCTCATACCCGAGATACCGTTCAGTTTCGACAAGATTTGCGCCAAGGTCAGGGACCGCTACCAGACCAACCGCAACTTCTGCATCGTGGTCGTAGCCGAAGGCGCCCAACCGGCCGGCGGACAGCGCCTGGTCAAGGCGGCCGGCTCGGCCAGCCACGTCGAGGTGCTGGGCGGGGTCGGCAACCTGGTAGCCGATGAAATAGCCAAAAGGACCGGCAAAGAGACCCGGTCTATGGTATTGGGCCACCTACAGCGGGGCGGTAACCCGACCACGTTTGACCGGCTGGTCGGCACCCGGTTTGGCACGGCCGCGGTTCGGCTCATTGCCGAAGGCAAATTTGGTCGTATGGTCTGCCTAAGGCCGCCCGACATCGGCTCGGTCCCGCTCGAAGAAGCCATCGCCCAATTAAACACCGTGCCCCTGACCTCCGACGTCATCCGCTCCGGTAAGGAACTGGGGATTTGTTTCGGGGATTAGTGCCGGTTCGAACGAAGTGAGTTACCGGCACCTTATCCAGTGCAAATCACAGGGCTAATGATATTTGCACTGGGCTAGGGCGAAGTAGGAACGAAGTGACGTACTGCCACATTAAGTAGAGACGGATACTGATTTAAATGTGTTTGATATGTTATATTCACAAAAGACCGTTGATAGATTCTGTATCATTGTTTTAACAATGATAGCCATAGTGCTTTGTATCTGGATATTCACTGTGTTTTTCAGTAAACACAAAGAGATAGATGGAAAGCTGGAAATTCCGCTCCCAAAGGATGGAGGTATGAGTCCTACACTTGTTACTGATCCGATACTGGAAGAGTTTAGGGTATCAATGGAATTGGATGCCAGCACAGGTAAAACAAAACTAATGATTGGTTCAACATCAGTGGAAAGCTTGGGTAAACTAGAGGAAATCATTCAGGAAGAAGTTTACCGTTTTAAAAAAGATGGTAAGCAAACTAATGCTTCACCAATTACAGTAACATACGATGGCGATGCTCCTGAGTATTACAATATTATACCCGTCGTTATTAATGCTGCGCCAAATGTCCCATGGCAGGATGTGGTTAATGTAATAAGTATTTGTAAGAAAGTGGATATAGGAATCGTGTTTTCTGCTAAGTATATTTTACCGCCTGAGCGTGATTGAATTGGATGGGCGCTCATATGGCGTTCTTCGGCGAAAATGAATAATTCGAAAGGAGCGTTTTATGAAGAATGCAGTAGTAGTGTTTTTGGGAGTAATGCTCCTGTTGTGCATTGGGGCAGGTGAACCGGGGCAACAGGCAACGCCCCGCTTGATTACCGTGACCGGGCAATCAGAAGTCAATGTGGTCCCGGATGAGGTGGTCATCACGCTGGGAGTAGAAACTCTGGATAAGAAACTCAGCGCCGCCAAGACTCAGAACGATGTTAGCGTCAAGAAAATATTGGCTCTGGCTCCTCAATATCAGATTGACCCCAAATATGTTCAAACCAGCCAAATCAGTATCTACCCCAGATATGAAAGCGGCAGTTGGAGCGGACGTAATTTTGTCGGCTATGAGGTTGAAAAGACCATTGTCTTCATCCTCAAGGATGTTTCCAAGTTCGAAGAATTCCTCAGCGGTGTCCTTGAAGCCGGAGCTAATAATGTCCGTGGCGTCCAGTTTCGGACATCGGAACTGAGGAAATACAAAGACCAGGCGCGGGCCATGGCCGTCAAAGCCGCCCGGGAAAAAGCCGTGGCCGTTTCGGCTGAACTGGGGCAGAAGGTCGGCAAGCCGTACACCATTAAAGAAGAAGAGATTTCTTACTATGGTGATAACAATTTTTCCAATTCTCAAGTTAGTCGTGATTCCGGGCAGGGCGCGGAAACGGGCGAGGGGACTATAGCCCTTGGCCAGATATCGGTAAAAGCCAAGTTTACCGTAAGTTTTGAACTGGAATAAGAGAGTAGGGATATAAGTTGTAGTCCAAGGACTACAAGCCGTAGTTCAGGGACTATAAGCCATAGTCCAGGGACTATAAGCCGTAACGACATCGTTATAACTCATATTCACGTGAATATGAGCAGTATGCACAAGGATATAAGCCGTAAACTCCAGTTTTTAAGCCTTAGACTCTAGTTTACCGGTCGTAGACTGCAGTTTACAGGTCGCAGACTGTAGTTTACCATATCTGGTGATATAACCCACTCATAGTTATGCCTCCACCCATAGGTACGATACCGGCTACCTATAGTTAGATATGCCATACCCTATGATTAGTAGTGCCACTCCCTACTGCTATACTAACCATAGCCTATGGATATATTACCCATATCCTATAGGTATACTACCAGCCACCCATAGTTAGATATGCCATACCCTATGGTTAGTCGTATCACTCCCTACTCCTGTACTAACCATAGCCTACGGATACGACAAGAGCTACCTATGGATAAGATATGGTATACCCATAGGTAGTATAGGGGTGGGGTAGGGGGTAGTACTCTATGGGGGGAGGGGTAGTAGGGGGTAGTACCCCCCCTAACCGTATTCACCTTGAAAACCGCATAAAAACTGCATTTTTTATCATTTTTGTTATACTTTTTGCTATTTTACCACTAATTAACACTAAGTTTTAATAGGGCCTGGATGAGGTTGGTAAAAAACAAGTCGGGTAACCCCGATACTTCGTATCGGGAGGCTGCGCTCTGCCAGTGCGTCTTGTGTTTGCACTAATCCCGCTCCACGAAGTTCATCCTGAGTATTTCGAAGGGTTTCGGGGATAAGTCCTTCCAGGAGGCTTCGCTCTGCCAATACGTCGTGGAATTTATCCCGCCTTTGGGCGGGACTCCTACTGGCACTAATATTTTGTGAAGGTCCCGTCAAGCTATGCTTGCGGGATCTAAGTGGCAGCCCGTGAGGGTTCTTGTCCCAAGACCCCTTAGGGTCTAGGGATAACTCGTTTTACTCGAACTGCCACTAAGTCTTGACAAGCCGTTTATTTTGTTATAGATTAAGCCAAATTTATTTTATTCCGCTAAAGGATAAGGAGTAATTTTATGCGCATATCATCCGTTGCCTCCGTGGTATTTTCTGTTTCAACGTTATTCCTGGGCGTTTCCTGCGCCTGTAAGCCGGCCGTAAAGACGGTCCCGCCCATTACACCTCCGCCGGCCGTGTCGACAGAATCGGCTCAGGACTGGCTTGACAAGGGCATTGCCCTGCACTCAAAGGCCAGTTACCCGGAGGCCTTGAGCGCTTTCGACAAGGCCATCGACCTTAACCCTAAGTTTGCCGAGGCTTATTACCACAAGGGCATTGTCTACTGGACATTGGGCGATACCAGGAAGGCCGTCAGCTCTTTCGAGGAGGCTTTGCAGTATAAACCCAATTACGCGCTGGCCAGTTATACCCTGGCTAACGCCTACGCCCGGCTCAAGGCATATACCAGCGCCATCGAATGTTACCGCGACGCCATCAAGGCTCAGCCCGATTACCCCGAGGCTTATTCCAATATGGGGCTGTCGCTTTGGATGACCGGAGATTTTCAGGAATCCATTGACGCGTTCAAGAAGGCCACCGAGCTGAAGCCCGATTACCTTGAGGCGTATTACAGCCTGGGTTATTCGCTTATCCAGTCCAACCGTCATGCGGAGGCGATTGAACCGCTGAAACAGACGGTTAGAATCAGGTCCGATTACTTCCCGGGCCAATACTGGCTGGGCGTATGCTACCGCGAGACCGGCGATTACTCCAACGCCGTCAAGACGTTTGAAAAGGCCATCGAGCTCAATCCCGGCGACGGCGAGACGCGCGACAACCTGGGCCGTACTTATTTACGCTCCGGCGATTATGTCAAGGCCATAGAACTATTCAAAAAGGCGTTGGAAGTAACACCGACGTTCGTTTCATCTCATTATAATATGGGCGAGGCCTACCTGAATATGGGCGACCGGGATAACGCCTTGAAGGAACACGAAATCCTCAAGGATCTGAACGAGGCGCTGGCCGAAAAGCTTCAGGAATTGATAGATCAATTCCAGAAGTAAAACAGCCGCCGGTCTGCCAGAGCCGGATTTATACCACGGCGCTGGGTGCGCTGTCGCTTGAGGTCTACTGGCGCTATCTGCCGTTCGCGCGGTAATTAAAGCCCGGTTTGAGCTGATGAATCACCGCCGTTTTTAGTCATTTCCTTGACAGAATCCGGTAAAGTAGCATTATTTTGGGCTTGTTTTATAGTTCGGCTGTTCGAATGTAGTGAGTTATCCCTAGACCCTGAGGGGTCTTGGGACAAGAACCATCACGGGCAGCCGACTATACCTGGCAGTAATTCGCTAACGCTTAAACTGCCAGAGTATAATTTCGTATGAATAGGAGTGACAATGAAAATCATATCTTCCATAGCAGATAAACACCGGGCCGAACCTTTCCGCATCAAGGTTGTGGAACCTATCAAGATGACCACTCTGGCGCAGCGTGATAAGATATTAAAGAAGGCCTGCTATAATATCTTTATGATTCGCTCCGAAGACGTGTTCATCGACCTGCTGACTGATTCGGGCACTTCGGCCATGAGCGATAACCAATGGGCCGGCATGATGCTGGGTGACGAGTCATACGCCATGTGCCGGAACTATTTCTCGCTTAAGAGCGTGGTCAAGAACTTGTTTGGCTTTGACAAGTTCGTGCCCACGCACCAGGGCCGGGCGGCCGAGCATATCCTGTTTTCCTGCACGGTTGACAAGACCAAGGTTATTCCCAACAACATGCATTTTGACACCACCCGCGCTAATATTGAAGACCGGGGCGGGCTGGCGCTGAACCTGATTAACGACGACGCCTTTGACACTCAGAAGATAAAACCGTTCAAGGGCAATATGGATATCGAGAAGTTGGAAGCGGCTATAAAGAAACACGGGGTTGGTAATATCCCGCTGGTCATGTTAACGATAACCAATAACTCCGGCGGCGGCCAGCCGGTGTCTATGTCCAACATCCGTCAGGTCAGCCGGGTAGCTCACAGGCACGGCATTCCATTTTTCCTGGATGCCTGCCGTTTCGCCGAGAACGCTTACTTTATCAAGACTCGTGAGCCGGGTTATGCCAATAAGGATATCAGGGCGATTGTCCGCGAGATGTTCTCATATTCGGACGGGTTCACCATGTCGGCCAAAAAGGACGGCATCGTCAATATCGGCGGTCTGCTGGCGGTTCGTGATGACCGGCTGTTTACCCGGATAAAAGAGCGCTTGATTATCAACGAAGGGTTTATCACCTACGGCGGTTTGGCCGGGCGTGACCTTGAGGCGCTGGCCCGTGGTTTTATGGAGGCGACCGAATACGAATATCTTAAGTACCGGGTCGGACAGGTTAAATACCTGGGTGATTGCCTGATGGCCAAAGGCATTCCGATTATCCGGCCGACCGGTGGGCATGCGATTTATCTGGACGCCAAAGGCATATTCCCCGGCATGCACCAAAAATTATTCCCGGCACAGGCGCTGACGGTCGAACTTTACCGCGAGGCCGGCATCAGGGCCGTGGAAATAGGCAGCGTTATGTTTGCTTCCAAGGATCGCAAAACGGGCGTGGTTAAATATCCGGAACTGGACCTGGTCCGGTTGGCCATACCGCGTCGGGTATATACGGACAATCATATGAACGTGGTGGCCGACGCGGCCGGACAGATAATGAAGCGGCGGAATAAAATAAAAGGATACCGGATAACCTGGGAACCGCCGACTTTGAGGCATTTTACGGCTAAGTTCGCTCCGGTTAAGTAAATCAGGCGAGTTCAGGATTTTTGCTTGACATAAATGGGTATTTCAATATAATTATGCTTATGAAATTACCGCTTTGCTTTTTGGTTTTAGGGCTGTCGGTTTTTGCCTTGGTCGGTTGCGGCGGCGGGAGCACCGGCAGTAGTGGTGGGTTGTTGCAGGACGACCAGTCCGTGGTGCCTGAGGCGCCTTCGGCGCTGACCGTTACGGCGCTGGGTAACGCCCGAGTGTCGTTGAGATGGACCGATAACTCCGGCAACGAGGACGGATTCAGGGTTGAACGCCGTATCGGCGCGGGCGGATACTCCCAGCTTACTACGCTTGGTTCGAATGCCACTTCATATACCGATATTACGGTCGGTTCATTGACTCAGTACTATTACCGGATTATCGCTTATAACGCCATCGGGGATAGCGCCATATCCAACGAGGTTTCGGTTACTCCGCCACTGGTCAAGACCTGGGGTGGTTTGGGGTTTGAGACTTCAAACTCCGTATCGGTTGACGGGACCGGCAATATTTACGTGGCCGGATGGACCAGCACCTTCGGTGCCATTACGTCCACGCCGCCTGAGGCATTTGTCATAAAGTATGATGCCCAGGGCAATTTACTCTGGCAGAAGACTTGGGGCGGGCTGGGCAGCGACGGCGCTAACGCCGTTGCCGTGACCCAGGTCGGCGATGTTTATGTGACTGGTATAACTGAAGGTTTCGGAGTGGTTTCCACGACCGATGTGTTCGTGCTTAAGTATACAACCGATGGCGTGTTGTCCTGGCAGAAGACTTGGGGCGGTAACGGCGTCGACGTCGCTTACAACATCGCCATAGACGACCCGTCTACGCCTGCGCATATCTATGTGACCGGCGTGACCAACAGCTTTGGTTCCGGCAATAATGACGCCTTTCTGCTCAGTTATGACACCGCAGGTGCCCTCAGTTGGCAGCGGGTCTGGGGTGGTCCCGGAGACGACCAGGCCAGAGGGCTGGATATCGATATCGCCGGAAATATTTACGTGGTCGGTGGCACCAATAGTTTTGCCAGCGGCTCGTATGACGCGTTTATCATTAAGTATGATGCGGCCGGAGCGTTGACATGGCAGCGGTTATGGGGCGGAGCCGGAGACGAGATTGCCAAGGATATCGTTGTGGATTCGCTTGGTAATCTTTATATGACCGGGGATTGCATCGAATATGGCACCGGCGCATATAATATTTTCCTGGCCAGTTATAATTCAACCGGGACAAGCCTCTGGCAGTCCATCTGGGGGGGTGCTCTGGGTGATGATATCGCCGGCGGCATCGCTATCAACGGTTCTAATGTTTATATCGGCGGTTATTCAAACAGTTTTAGCAACCTGACGAATAATATATTCGTAATCAGGACTGATCTTTCAGGGAACATATTATACCAGGGGCTTTGGGAGACGACCGGCTCGGACAACGCTTATGATATCGCGGCTGATGCCAGCAGTAATGTATTCATCGCCGGTGAAACTAATGGGGCTAACGGCGAACTTAAAACTATATCCGGAACGGTTTCCGAGTCGGACGGTATTTCCAGCACGGCCACAGGCATTCCGATAACCCCGACAGGTTCGGAATCGACTCCGGCCGGATATGAAGACACGCCTGCCGGTATCGAGACCGGTTCTTCAAATCTGGATATGACCATGGTCAAGATAAGGTTTTAATTGTTTTCGATTATCCAAACCGGTTTGTTTATTGATAATGAAACTGCGGCACCGGCTTGAGGTTTGTCAGGAAATCTGGCAAGCAGCGGCGCATTACCGCCGGCGTCTATTTCCGCCAGCCAATTGTCACCCTTGAATTCACAGGCAATCACCCGTCCTTTGATGTTACCGTTGTTGTTAATCGTTAAATTTTCAGGCCTGATTACGGCGATTGTGTTCCGTCCTGATAACTTATCGTTAGGCGCGCAGCTGATTTCCCCGATGTTTGTCTTGACTGAATCCGGACTGGCGAATTTTGATTCCAGGAGGTTGACATCGCCCATGAACGAGGCGACAAATCTGTTAACCGGCTTGTGATAAATATTTTCAGGTGTATCGAATTGCATCATCCGCCCGTTTTTTATCACCATCACGAAATCAGCGATGTTTAACGCCTCGGATTGGTCGTGGGTGACGTAGATGGTGGTGGTATGGAATTTTTCGTGGTATTCCCTGATTAGAGGCAATAGTTTCTTGGAAAGGTGCCGGTCCAGGCTGGAGAGAGGTTCATCCAGCAGGAAAATCTCCGGTTTGGCAACCAATGCCCGGGCCAGGGCAACCCGCTGGCGTTCTCCACCCGAGAGGTTGGACGGGTAAGTTTTGGCGTAATCGGATAGGCCGGTCAGTGACAGAATTTCGCTTACCCGGGCGGTTATTTCATCCTTGGGGTGTTTCCCTTTCAGGGCAAACTCGATATTCTGGCGTACCGTCATATGCGGCCATAAAGCCAGGGTCTGGAAGACCATACCTACCTGCCGTTGGCGCGGCGCAACCAGTATTTTATTGCCGCTGGAAACGATTTGTTCACCTATGGATATTTCCCCGTTATCCGGCGCTAATAATCCGGTCAGTAGCATCAATAAAGTGCTTTTGCCGGAACCGGATGGGCCCAATACCGCCAGCAGTTTCCCGGCGGGAGCGGTAAATGATAAATCACTGATTGCACCGATATTCCCGAAGGATACCGAAACGTTTTTGAATCTTATTTCCATATTATTCATTCTTATCCTTGAATATTACAGAAGCCAGCACGGCATACAATAAAATCACGATAAATGCCATAATCAGGCACATGGCCGAAACTTCCGCATTCTTGTTAAAATGGTATAAGGAATAAATCCGGATGGAAAGCGTATTGAAACCGGGCGGAGCTACAAGAATGGTCACTGACAGTTCATTAAGCGCCAGAATGAAGTATATTATGGTTGATATGATTATGGCTTTTTTATTCAGAGGTATCATTATTTTTAGCCAAATCCGGTGCCAGGGGGCGCCGGAAACCCTGGCTGCGTTTTCCAGCGACGGGTCAATCATTTTTACTGAGCTGTTCAGTATCAGGGTGGGGATTATCATGTATCGCGCGGTCAGGCCAAGGATGATTATCCAGATGGATTTATAGATAAACATCAGCGCGCCGGTGTTATACATTTTTATCAAGCCGATTCCCAACGCCGAGCCGGGCATGACCAGTGGCAATGCCATCAGGATAATAAGGAACCATTTTATTTTACTGCCTGGTTGTTCCATTATATAAGCCGCCGTAATTCCGATAGCCAGAGCGGCCAGTGTGGCAATGGCCGCGGCTGTCAGGCTGTTCAGCAATTGGTCGCTTACCAGCTGGAGTGTCGTTATTATAGTGTTGAATGAATCCAGATTGCTGATTAATCCGGCCAGAGGCAGGAAAACAGCCATAATCAGCATTAAAACAATAAAGCCTGAAGCCACAAGCTTAGCCAGTGTCCCAAGCTCTATTTTTGCCGGTTGTTTCCATCCGGTTCCGACGGTAAAAAGAGGGCGTCTTTTAAAAACGGCATACCAAAGCAGGATTGCGCCGATGCTGGCAGCCGCCAACGGCAGGGCGAACATCATCGCCCGGTCAGTTCGGAAAAAGACGCTGAATTGGTAAAATATCTCCAGCGGGAAAACATCGGTCAGAAGAATGGCCGGGACATCAAAGTTATTTACCGCCAGTATGAAAACCAGTATGCCGCTTCCGATTATATACGGCATAACCAACGGTAAAGTAACTCTGAAAAATGCTCGCCAGCGTGAGGCAGTCAGCCAGGCAGTTTTTTCCAGGCTGAAATCAATATTCCGCAACCCGGACAGGGTCATCAGCGCCACCAGGGGGAAATAACTTAAGGTTAAGATAAAAACAGCGCCTAATTTCCCGTATATTGAAAACGGCATCCATGGCGTCTCGAAGATATTCTTGAGATAGTTTGTTATCAGGCCGTTTACGCCTATCAGGTAAACCCAGGAGATAGCCATAAAATATGATGGAATCAGTATCGGTAAAATCAACAGGTATTCCATTGTCCGGGCCAAGGGTATTTTGAACCTGGAAATGATGACGGCTATGGTAACACCGATTAGCATGCTGGCCAGTGTGGTGAAGAAAGCGATGAAAGCCGTATTGCCCAAAAGAATCCAATGCCGGTTATTTGATATTACTTCAGTGATGAAAGGAATATCTATTCCCCCAAAAGAAGAGGCCAGCATGTAAAAAACAGGCAGGAGCAAGACCAGTACGCAAATGATGACTGCTAATTTAGTAAATGAATTCATCAGAGTTAAACTGGATACCGCTATTTAAGGAATTCATCGTAAATGAATTTTTTGGAGGACTCAAGCCAATCGGCCAGTTTATTATAATCTATGGCCATGATTTTTATGCTGGCCAGATTAAACATCGGACTGTAAGATGCCAGCTCAGCTCTTAGCGGCATCTGGGCCGAAGGCAATTTGGCTAGTTTCTGCTCGGTTTCAGCTTTGAGAATATATTCGATTAGTTTTTTGCCGTTTTCTTGGTTAGGCCCGCCTTTTATCAGGGCAATGCTGTTGGGCAATACCAGCGCACCCATGCCGGATTGGTCCGGATAAACCATCTTTACCGGTTTATTATCAAGCATCATTCCGTTGGCGTCGTCCGTGTCAGTCAGGCAAATAGCAATTTCACCGTTAGCTACCATCTTGGCGGCCATCATATTACCAGCCACTATTTTGCAGTCGTTAGCTTTGAGCTCTATAAAAAACTTCTTCGTCTCAGCTTCGCCTAGATTTACAAAAAGAGCTGCGGCATGAGTTGCCATGGTCCCGACAACCGGGCGGGCGATAGCTACCCGTCCTTTGTATATCGGCTTGGTAAAATCCAAAATAGATTGCGGCACCTCATTTTCTTGTACCAGGCTGGTGTTATAAAGAATTACCCGGGCTCTGGCTGCAAATCCGGTCCAGAATCCGTTCTTGTCTTTATAAGTATCTGGTATATTACGTGCCGACTCAGCCTGATAAGATTCAAACATGCCTTTTTGTTTCATTACCAGGGTCCAGCCGATTTCGTTATTCCAAAAAACATCAGCTTGGGGATTGTCTTTTTCCTCAATCAGGCGGGTAACCAAACCTACGGTCTTGACAGCTTCCGTATCTGTCAGCATTTTTACTTTGATGCCGGTAGTTGTTTCAAAATCCTTTAAGATCGGTCCGGAAAACACTTCATCCAGGGCGTTATAAATCACAACTTCGTTGTTCGGAGTTTTACCGCAGGCGGGGATTAACAAAACCATTATTGCTACGGTCGCGATAAGGATATTCTTCATGCAAACCTCCTTTTAGAACTCTACTATTTTCTCTACTATCAGGACTTTACCGCCGTCAGACTGTCCGACAGCTGAAAAATCCTCGTAAATAATCTGCTCTTTTATTATGCCGTGGGGAATGACTAAATCATATCCGAACTTTTCAGTTGTTTTGGGTTGTATCTGCTGTGAGGGAACAGGGGAGTTTTCAGGGGAGCGTTTGAAATACTCTTTGTAAACCCCCAGTTGTTTATTACCCTGATCCATTATCTCGGTGATGCAAACTATCGCCCGGTGCGATTCTTCTGAAGGCATTAGCTGGTCTGGTGAATTATTGGTCAAGGATATCCAGACGGTATTATTGTCCAGTCTTATATCTAATTTGAGGAATTCTTTAAGGAATTCATGGTATCTTCCGCTGGCAATGGAATCCGGTGTGTTTGGATTCTTGACCACGCCAACGGGCGGGTTGATTTTAAGGAAAGCTAGATAGCCCACAAAGACTAACAGAATAAAGAGTATTACTACTCTTGCGAACTTATTCATTTCTAGTTTTGCTTGCTGCCGGTTTCGGTCCACCACTTATCCCATTTGGCAAGATTCTCTTTACGGGTGGCGTCATTATCATAGACCCATTCACCGCCAAAATCCTGCCCGGTTATTTTCTTGAGTGAATTGCACGCTCTGTAACGGGTCCAGCTATCCTTGTCTGATAGCGCGCTTATTAACGCTTTGGTAATAGCCTTATCTTGAGCCATATCGCCTAAAGCTAACGCTACCGCGCTCCTGCACGGAAAATCACTTTGCTTTAGCAGGTCTAAAAGTATTTTGGTCGAGTCCTTGGAATTGATCTTGCTTAATTCTTGTATAGCTGTTTCCAGGATGGGCGGTCTGGGTAGCAATGAGCCCATATCTTTATCGCGCGACGGCCTTGATTTAATACCCTGTGTTGTTTGAGATATCAATTCGCTGAGCAATGCTTCCTTGTTAGCCTTATAGAGTCCTAAAATCCGTATGGCAATTACCGCGTCAAAGCCTTCGCCGTTAAACTTAATGCCTTTTCGCCCGGCTGCAAGGAAAGAATTTTTCAGCACGCCTTCGCAATCAGCAATTAAATCCTTGTCTCTTAAAAGGAGCAGCTGATATAACGCATATGCCTTAATAATTTCGGGGGTTTTAGGCTGATTAATCAGTTCTTTTAAATCGTTGGTATTTTTGTCGGTAAACTTAATCTGGCACATTGCCGCAAAGCGTAGTCTCGGGTCATGCCCGCGGTTATTAACCAATGCCAGCAGTGTGGGCACATCCTTTTCGCCTCTTTTGCCTAAAGTCTTGGCAGCAAAATACAACGCCGGGTATTCTATTTTTCTGACCGGGTTTTCCGAAACTTGCAAAGACAGTTGCTCGGCCGCGGTGTCATCGCCCAACGCATAAAGGGAAAGCAACGCCAATGTTTTGGTTACAAGCAGTTTTCTTTCCACGTATTTTTTTATGAATGTTTTAATTTCTTCACTATTGTCGCCGAGCATGCCCAACGCGGGGATAGCCGCCCAGAGCACATCCCTGTCATTCGGGTCTGATTCAGCATATTCCATCAGCGGTTTGACAGCCTGTTTATCACCCAGCAGGCCAAGCGAATATGCCGCCATTGTTCCAAAGTACTTATCTTCTTTGTCCTTTAAAGCTTCTATTAAGAAGGGGATTATTTCCTTATCCCTTTTTATTAGTAATGACTTTAGCGCTCTGTTGCGGATTACTTTATCCTTGTTTTCTTTATCCAGCAGGATATCCCGCAGGGCTTTGACCGCATCTTCAGAATTATACTGGTCCAGCAAGCAAACCGCATTACGCTTTACCAACGTATGCGGGCTGGTTTTAGCGGCTTGGATAATGTAAGGCATAATTTCTTCGCCCAGAGACTTCAGGCAGGGCGCAAAATCAAGGTCTCCCGGGAAGAAATAATTCTTGCCTAATTCGTCAACAATCAACCGTTGAACCATGGTTTCAAACTGGTTTTGTCCGGCCGGAGCATTCGGCGGCGGTTGCTGAGCCGCCTCGCCCACGGCTTTCTGAATTTGCACGCCGACCCGCTTGCCGGCTTCCATATCCTTGACCCAGTTAGCACCCAGCGCGCCCGGCGTGATATTAGCCACAGTCTGAGACCCGACCAGGCTTGGCTGACCAAGGTCAATCAGGTATTCAGCCGCCGGTGCTTCGGGACAGACCTCGACATAAACCATCGTTTGTAAGATAGTCAGTATAATGTGCTGCTTCAAATAGAGATTGAGCAATGGTTTAAAAGTCTCGGATTTATTTATGATCGGCAGGTTCAAAGAGCTGACACTGGTTAACTGGTATGGATCAAATGGCGTAAAGTAGGTATTTAAGAGTTCAATTCCTATTTTATTAGGGTCATAAATGTTTACCGAAATGGTTTTATCCCCGGTTAGCGGCTTCTTGATATTTTGAGGAATCAAACCTCCGATAAAATCATAGACAATGCCTTCGGATGAAAGAGGCGGTACTTGGGGCTTGCCTTCCGATTGCTTGTCAAGCGGGTCGACTTGCGGCGGCAACAGCCACGGGCCCGGGCCGTGCGGTTCGCTTTCCCCGGGGTAGCTGAAAATAATAATGGTTATCAGTGCCGACATCAGCATGAGTTTTTTCATAACGTACCATCGCTGTTTTTCAAACGATGCCTCCATAATGTAGGATTGTATTTGTGAATTTAAAGGTTATATACCTAAAAAATACAATATTGTCAAATAAATACTGGCATTATAAATATCGGTTCAACCCTGAGGGGTTGCTCCGTTAAACGTGGTGGAGGCGGGGGGAATCGAACCCCCGTCCCAAGGTGTTGCCCCAGCCGTATCTCCATACAAAGTGTCTGATTTAAGTGTCGCCTGGTGCCCGCCCTGACACCGGCTGATACCAGGTTAGCCCAAAGTATTTATGTCCGGCCGAGCCCTTCAGGCGCGGCTCAAACCGTAGCCTACTACTTTGACGCCGGTTTCTACCCTCGCAGGCAAAGGTAGAGCGGCGTGGCCGCATTAAGCAGCCAGGTTATATGCAGGTTCAGCGCCTACATTATTTTGCCAGGTTTTTAACGAGGCCTCCCGGCAACCTCGGTATGCAACGACTGCAACAAACAACCCGGTCGAAACCTGTTCACCCCCTTACGGAAAAGTATTTGGAAAAATCGCCAGAGAGGGTTTTTCCCAATTATAACTTTTCCATTAATACTATCTTTTCATCGCTTTCTGGATATCACGATTAATGGTCTTTTTCTTGATGTCTTCGCGCTTATCGTACAGCTTCTTGCCCCGAGCCAGCCCGAGTTCCAGCTTGGCGATTCCGTTCTTAAAGTATAGCGCCAAAGGCACCAAAGTCAAGCCTTTTTCCATTATCCGGCCGATTAAGCGGGCTATCTCCTTTTTGTGCATCAGCAGTTTTCTGGGCCGTTTAGGCTGGTAGCCCTCAGTCCGGGCGCTGGAGTAGGCCGTGATGTCCATTTGGTAGATGAACAACTCGCCGTCCGACGGACGGGCAAACGCTTCGTTGATGCTGGCCTTGCCGTCCCGGAGCGACTTAACCTCCATTCCGAGCAGGACCAGGCCGGCTTCGTATTTATCTATTATTTCGTAGTTGAAATACGCTTTTCTGTTCTTGAGGATGATTTTAATTGGGCTATTCATATAATAACTGATTTCCTTATCGCCTAAAAAATATACTAAAAATAGTGACAACGTCAAGAGTAAATGATAAATGAACGACCTTCAATTTCGGCGCGGGAGTGGCGGAACTGGCAGACGCGTTAGGTTCAGGACCTAATGCCCGTTAGGGCTTGGGGGTTCAAATCCCCCCTTCCGCATTTAGAAACTGTTAAGCCAAAGGCTGTTACAGTTTCTTATTCCGATGGGCAAAGCGGCATCGGAGTTAGTGCCACTTGGAGCGAAGCGCATTAGTGTTACTTTGAGCGAAGCGAATTAGTAACACTTATCCCTGAACGAAGTGAACGGGACGTGCTGGCACCTTATCCCTGAGCCCTTCGGAAATACTCAGGGTAAACTTAGCAAAAGGGATTAGTGCATTTCTAATATGTGGTATGTTTACATAGTAAGATGTGTTGATGACACTCTTTACACCGGCATCACCAACAACGTTTCAAAGCGAGTAGCCACCCATAATGCCGGTAAAGGCGCACGCTATACCCGGTCAAGAAGACCGGTCAAACTCGTTTATAAGAAATCATTCCCGGATAAATCGACCGCCTTCAAGCGCGAACGAGCCGTAAAACAGCTAACCCGTAAAAACAAGGAATTGTTAATCAAGAGGAAAAGACAGTCCGGCTAAAGTTTATCCAGCCAAATTATTACTGACCCGCGCAGTCCATTTTATTTAAACTGGCATACCGGGCAAACGATGTTCTGGCCGCCGCCGCAGAGCGAGCATCTGGTACTGCCTTCGCAGACCTCGCATTTGATAACCACTCCGGCTAATTCGGTAAAACCTTGTCCTTTACAGCTGAAGCACTTGCCGGTAGTGTCGCACTTAATGCAGGGTACCGAATGTTTGCCGTCGCAGACAGGGCACTGGTCATACAGGAATCCGTCCTGCGTGGTCAGTAATATTCGGCAGGCCTTGATATATGACGCAGTCTGCTTCCAGATGTATTGAAGGTGGTCAACCCAGGGCCGGTCTTCGGCCGTGGCAATCGGGTCCTCAAACTTAATGGTTTTGGTCGCCCAGGTGCCGGCCTTGCCGGTCGGGTTCAGGCGGGCCAGGGCCTTCCAGCGGTCCAGTGATTCTTGGTAATTATCATAGGCCATCTTCATCAGCTTGAGCGACGTGAAATTAATCGAAGTCTGATTGAGCGACGTAATCAGTTCCTGATATGGTATTTCCAGCATTTTTAACGTTTCGTTGAAAGAACGGAAATCAGTGCCGGATTCCAGGGTCGTTTGAATCGCGGCCAGGCTGTCTATCATCTTGCCGGCCGGGGCTTTGTATGCTTCGTATACCGTGGCGAACTGTTCCTGATTTATGGCTTGTGATTTCTTGGCAATCTCATAAGCCGCAAATATTTCATCGTACTTCTTTTTAAGTTCGGTATAATTGGCATTGGCTTTTTCTAGTTCCTTCTCTTTAGCCGCCTTTTCGTCCACCACGGTCTTGTAATCTTCCTCGAGTTTCTTAAGGGTAGCGGAAACCTCAGCCAGTTCCTGGAGTTTCTTGGTATGTTCTGATTGGAGGTCGCCCAGCTGTTTGTTCAGGTCGGATTTATCCTTGATCAGGTTATTGCGTATCTCGGACAGCGTGGCCAGTTCGGCTTCCAGCCCGGCCTTGTCGTTGGTCAGGCGCTTGATGTCTTCGTTGAGTTTTTTGTTAGTTTCTCGTGCTTTGTTCAGGTCGGTTTGTAAATCATCACGTTCTTTGGAGACGGATTTTATCTTGGTGTCGCGAGTAACTACTTCTTTCTGCAAATCGTTTGATTTGAAGAAGAACATAACGTCAAGAACTACCGTGACCAGCAGCAGCAGTCCCTGGAAAAGGACGATATAAGTCAGCTTTCTTGCGGCCGAGTTTGACTGCGCATTGGTCGGTTGGAATTTATTGCGAGGTTCCTTGCCTTTCGCTCTGGCTGCCTCAAGCGGAATCGGTCCGTCCTGGGTTTCAATCGCTTCGGGTTTGGCTTCGGCCGATGTTTCAGCGCCTGATTCCGGTTTGGATTCTGCCGGCGCTTCAGTGCTTGCTTCCGGTTGCGATTCTGCCGGTGCTTCAGCGCTTGGTTCCTGTTCGGATTCAACCGGTGCCTCGGCGTCTGGTTCCGGTTGGGATTCGGCTATGGCTTCGCCGTCGGCCGGAGTTTGTTCGGAAGAGTTTTCGGGCACGCTTTCGGGATTCTGTTCCTGGTTTTCTGATTCAGGGTTCTGGTCCTTATTTTCTTCGAAATCGCTCATACGCTGCCTCCTAAAATTAAGTTTTTAAATATGCGGGCATACCTTAACAGTAATCAAGGCTCTGTCAAGGAAAACATCTTAGATATTTGTTCCGGCACCCGGGGTATCTTTTCGGTGATTTCCCTGATGATATCGTCCGGCGCCGCTCCCGAAGTCTCGCCTTCGAGGTTAAGAATCATCCTATGCCTGAGGGCCGGGAAGGCCGAATTAATAATGTCTTCCTGGGCTACGTTGAGCCGTCCCTGGATAATAGCGTTGGCCTTGGCGGCCAGGACGATGGCCTGGGCTCCGCGCGGGCTGGCCCCGTAACGCACGTATTTCCTGACCGATGCCGGGCTGAACTCATTCTGTGGATGCGTGGCCATAACCAGTTTGCTGGTGTACTCGATTAGGTGCGACGCAATCGGCACCTGCCGGAGCAGTTGGCCGGCCCGGGTTATTTCATCCGGGCTGAACATCGGTTTAAGTATAGTCTTGGACTCGCCCGTCGTCCGGTTGATGATTTCATTGAACTCCGGCAGAGACGGAAGTTTCATCATAATCTTGAAGAAAAACCTGTCCAGCTGAGCTTCGGGCAGCGGGTAAGTTCCTTCCATCTCGATCGGGTTCTGGGTGGCCAGCACCAGGAACGGGCGGGGCAGTTGGTGTTTTACCCCGTTAATCGTTACCGTCGCTTCCTGCATCGATTCCAGCAGGGCCGACTGGGTTTTGGGCGTGGCCCGGTTGATTTCATCGGCCAGGATTATGTTATGGAATACCGGGCCGGGCTGGAATTGGAATACCTTTTTACCGGACGGGTCATCGGCGATGATATTGGTGCCGGTGATGTCGCCCGGCATCAGGTCCGGCGTGAATTGTATCCGCGAGAATGACAGATTCAGGCACTGGCTGATGCTCTTGACCAGAAGCGTCTTCCCGATGCCCGGCACGCCTTCCATCAGCGAGTGCCCGCCGGCCAGTATCGAGATTATGACCTGCTCGACCACCTGGTTATGGCCGACGATGACGCCGGAGATTTCTTTCTTTAACTCTGATATCTTCTGGCGGAACCCGTTGATTTCCTGTTCAATCGGCATACATTATATCCTGTTCTGTTGAACTCGTCCCCGTTTAGCGGGGGAGTATCAATATTTATCCGGTATCAATAAGACTTTCTCTTGGATACCGGCGGTATCTTGAGCATCATCCGGTACTTGGCCACGGTGCGCCGGCAAACCGGGAACTGCTGCGCCTTGAGCATATCCATAATCTGCGCGTCTCGCAACGGAGATTTCTTATCCTCCTGCTCGACTATCACCTTCATGGCGTTGAGCACGTTCTGCTGGGTCATCTGTTCGCCCGAAGCCATCTCCGTGCACGAGGTGAAAAAGAACTTCATCTTGAACAGTCCGTTGGGCGTCTGTATGTATTTATTGGAAATAGCCCGGCTGATGGTCGAGATATGAAGCCCCAGCTTTTTGGCTACTTCCTTCATCTTTAGGGGTTTCAACTGGGTGATACCGTCCTTCAGGAAACCGGTTTGGACATCCACGATGTTCTGGCTGATGCGTCTGAGCGTCCGTTGCCGGAGTTCGATGGCATTAATCAGCCGCTTGGCCGATTCCATCTTGCTCCGCAGGAATTCCCTGGCCGTTTTACCACCCACGTTCTCCTGGGCCATCTGCTGGTAATAATTACTGATGCGCATCCGGGGGATATAGTCGTTTTCCAGGATAATCTCGTAATTCCCGTCGATTTCTTTTATGGTCACGTCCGGTGCCACGTATGACGTCTTGTCCGGGTCGAAATCCGCGCCCGGATGCGGGTTAAGGTGTTCTATTTCCTTGATGATAATGTTCAGCTCCTCAACGGTCAGGTTCAGCTTCTTGGCAATCTGGGGGATGCGGTTTTCTTCGATGTCCTTGAGATGCCGGCTGATTATTATTTTCTTGAGCTCCAGTTCCGGGTCGTCGTTCTCGAGCTGCAACAGCAGGCATTCCTCCAGTGAGGTCGCGCCCACGCCCGGCGGGTCGAGGTGCTGTATCAAGTCCAGCACCTGCCTGACCTGTTCCGGAGTGACCTGGGCCGTCTGGGCGATTTCTTCCAGCGGCGTCTTAAGATATCCCTCGCTGTCGATGTTATAGATGATTTGCTCGCCGATATTCCTTTGTTCGGCGGTGATATTCAAGGCGATGAACTGGTGGTAAATATAATCCTGCAGGGTCAGCGTCGGCGCCGGCGTGTTCTGGATGGCCTCGTCCTTTTTGTTGACCACGTCGTAACGCTTGTAACTGGGTGTGGGCATCTCGTCCCGTGAATTGTCTATCTTCTCGACGATGTCTTCTTTTTCCTCTACGGCTGTATCGCCTTTATCCTCAGGCACCTCGGCATTCTCGTCCGTGGCTTCCGGTTTGATGACCGATACCTCCTCGCCCGAAGTCTCGTCGGCCACCTCCAGGGTGGGGTTGGATTCCAGCTCCTCTTTAATCTTGGTGAGCAGTTCCATCCGCTGGAGCTGTAATATCTCCATCGCCTGGATTTGCAGGGCTGACAGTTTCAGCCGCTGTTCCAGCCGCGGAGACATACCCATCGATAATTTATGCTGTTCAGCCATAATTATTTATCACATTCCTGCCGTCCCGAAAGCGAATCGGTCAGGGTTGATTTATTGATGTAGCCGATGGTGCTTCCGGCCGGGATGCCCCGTGCCAGCCGGGTGATTTTTAACTGCCTGCCCGGCGCCAAGGCCTTGGGCAGTTCCTGCCTGATGTATAAAGACGTGTTATCGCCCTCCATAGTCGGGTTGGTGCCCAGGATAAGCTCCTTGATGTTGACGTTCTGGCGGATGCGGTTCAGGAGTTGCCCGATGGTCAGCCGGTCCGGCCCGCAGTCCTCCAGCGGCGCGATTCGGCCCAGCAGGATATGATAGACCCCGTTGAACGAGCCGGTCTTTTCCATACCCCGGAAATCATCGTGCGTTTCCACCACGCAGACGATGGACTGGTCGCGGCGCGCGTCAGAGCAGATATCGCAGAGGGTGTTCTGGACGCCGTTATTGGTGGTGACGAAATTAAAACACTGGCGGCAATAGCGGACGTTCTTGATGGCCAGAATGGATTGGACGAAACTATTGCGGTCCGGTTCGGACATTTTAAAGAGGTGCATGGCCAGTCGCTCGGCGCTCTTCTCGCCCAGGCCCGGGAACCGGGCCAGCTCCTGGATAAGCCGGTTAAGACTATCGTTCTTAACGTTCATTGAACATAACATAGCTTGGAAGTGTAAAAATGTCAAATCTTTTAGTACCAGTTAGTTATAGCCTGATGGAATCAGGGTATAACGTTACTGGTACTTATCCCGATACGAAGTATCGGGGCTAGTACCACTTGGAGCGTAGCGACGTAGTGGTACTTATCCAGTGCAAATCACAGGTTTAATAATATTTGCACTGGGCTAATACCACTTGAAGCCTGTTATTCAGGCGGGGGACGCAAAGAATAATTAAACAGTGACTTTTACCCGTTCCGGGTTCTTGCTCTGGAACCCGTCAGGGTTCGTAGAGAGAGACTCTTATTAAATTAGTTTAGTCTCTTACAAGTCCCTGTCATCAAGGTCCCTGTGCCTCTGTGGCTAAATTACTCGATGTAACCTTTGAGCCAAACGTTAGTGGAGCAAAACTGGCCATTCTTCATAATAAACACCTTGATTTGCCTAAGCGCATCAGTTGCCAAGATGCACTCCTTGTAAATATTCTGGTTTAGGTTGGCCAGGTTTTGCCAGATAAAATGTATAGTTGAAGAACCATAATCAGAACCTCCTCGCCTACCAAAAACCGTCAGTATCTGCTCCATACCCACCGGGACGGACATAGCGTTTAACTGCATTTCCACAATCACCGCCTGCGCCGTTACCGGAATCGAAGCCGACAGGTCTATGAGTTGGTCTATGTCGGTCATCGAGTTCTCGGAGAATACCATTGGCTGGGAGGGCAGTAAAGTTAGTTGCATCCCGCCCGCACCGCCCGGAGTAATGTATTTGAACCGGCTTGACGCAATTTCGTATGAAAGAACCTGTCCGTCAGCGGGCACATTGACCGCATCCACCTTGGGCGGCGTTACTGCGTTCCCTGCTATCTTATCAGCGGTTACTGCATCTCCTGCGAGGCGGTCAGCCGATACTGCGCCTACTGCTATCTTTGCCTCCGTTACTGCTCCGTCTGCAATTTTCTCCGTCAGCACCTCGCCGTTGATAATCTTTTCCCGGTTGATGCTGTTGGATGCTATCTGGGTATAGCCGATATCGTAATCCTTTATTTTCGCTCCGGTCACGGCCTGAGCCTTTATCTTGGCGGTCTCGACCGAGTCTGTAGCCAGTTTAGCCGCTGTTATTGAGCCGGATACAATCTTCGGGGCGCTCACCGAACCATCGGCTATCTCGTCCATTGCAACCCCGGGCGTAATCGGCCGGGCGATAGACGGCGGGGTAAAGGACAATTTAGCCTGAGTGATTGCTCCATTGGCGATTTTCTCGGTAGTGACGGCGTTTGATGCCAACTGGGAACTGCCTACTGCGCCTGACGCAATCTTGGGGCCGGTTACCGCGCTCCCGGCCAGTTTCTCGGTGGCTACCGCGCCGTCCTGCAGTTTGGCTGAGGTAACCTGCAACGGGCCGA
>JBBAAP010000008.1 GCA_041658285.1 Candidatus Brocadiia bacterium | reverse complement strand
CGGTCTGGGATAGAAATTCATCGCAGTGTAAAGTACGGATAACCTCAACTGATTGGCAGAATATTTCGGTTGAAAGCGGTGTCTTTAAGATTAAAGGCAAGGTGCAAATCGGATACCCGGCCGGCGGCGAGGTGTTTACTGTCAATAATAACCCGACCATTACCGGCACCAAGTCGACAACAGTAACCAAGATTAAAATAGAGTATTACAACGACGGGACTTCGCCCGGTTGGGAAACATTGGCTGCCAGTTATGATGTGGGTTCGGGCAATACCTGGAGTTACGGCGGCTGGACCGTGACAGACAAGATCAGCTCTGAGCCGTTAACTCCAACCGCCAAGATTCGGGTGACAGACGTAACCGATATCAATATAACCGACATCGTAGCCACCAGTAATAATTTCAAGGTCAAAGGTGCGCTAAGCGTATCGTCTCCGGCTGGATTCGAAGAATGGTTGGTCGGTTCCAGCAAGGTTATAACCTGGACAGGCACCGGTTCTGTTTCGCCGGTTAATATTTACTATTCCACCGATAATTTCGCCACCGTTACCAAGACCATAGATACCAACGTTCTGGCCGGGAGCGGCCTGCGGAGTTATACCTGGTCTGCCGTGGGCGATGACATCACTTCCGGTTATACGGTAAAAATAAAGGTTTGCGCCAGCAACGACCAGTCTAATGTAATCGGTTTGAGCAGCGGATTCAAGATCAAAGGCGCGCTCCAGGTGATGTACCCGACTAACAGCGGTTTGGAATTTGAGGTAGGCACCCCGATAACCATTACCTGGCGGACCACCGGTCAGCCTAAGAATGTCAGGATAGTTTATTATACCGACCTGATACCGGAAACCGAGATTACCGCGTCAACAGCCGCCACCTATTCATTGGTCAGCGGCGTGACTTATGACGGCAGGTATCCTAACTGGACCATACCCAATGCGGTATCCAAGAAAATGCGGATAAAGATATATGATAAGGATGACAGCGGTGTTAACGATATATCTGATAATGATTTCCGGGTAAAGGCCAAGATAACCGTGACCAGCCCCAATAACGGCAGTGAAGTTGGTATCGTCGGAGCCAACCCGGGTCTGCTCATCAGCTGGGTCATCACCGGCACAGCTTCGAATGTCAAACTCGAATACACGGTTAATAACGGCATCACCTGGACTAATATCACCACCGTGGCCGGTAATTCCAGCCCTTATAGCTGGGTGATACCGGATGTGTCCAATATCATATCACAGAATTGCCGTATCCGGGTGACTGACGATGACGTAGGGGAGACCGATATCAGCGATGCTTCGGATAGCCTCTTCCGCATTCGCGGTAAACTCAACCTGGATACGCCTAATGTCGCGGCCGATTACGAGGTGGGCGATACGGTAGCCTTCCAGTGGACGGCCACCGGCCCGATTGCTAATGTCAATATTCTCTATTCCACGGATGATTTCGTAAATGTTACCAATACATTATACACCAACCTGGCTACCGGCTCTGGCACCAAGACCCAAAACTGGACCATACCCAATGATTTTGCCGACCTGGTCAGCTCCCGGGTGATAAAGTTCAGGGTGGTTGATTCAGCAGACGGCGTGGTGTATGATAATTCCGATGCGGCTTTCAAGATTAAAGGCAAATTCCAAATAACCGATCCCAATACCGCCGGCACCACCTGGCTGGTCGGCGAAACCAGGACCATTACCTGGACCACCACCGGCAAGATTGGCAGCGTTAATATTCAATACACCAAAGGCGATGGTAGCTGGACCACTTTTAGCAACGGTTCGGGCGTGGTTAATAACGAAAATGGCACCACCGCACTGACCATATCCGTGCCGGACGCTGTGACCACAACGTTCAGGGTTAGGGTGGTCAACCAGGTGGATTCTTTGGTTAATGATCCGTGCGATTATGATATCAGGGTCAGGGGCCAGCTCCAGGTAACTGATCCGACCGCAAGCACCAAGTGGCAGGTAGGCAACCAGCAGAATATCCAGTGGACGGTTTTTGGCTCAATAAGGAATGTTA
Organism: Candidatus Brocadiia bacterium; assembly: GCA_041658285.1. Lineage (NCBI taxonomy): Bacteria > Pseudomonadati > Planctomycetota > Candidatus Brocadiia > Candidatus Brocadiia bacterium. Next base: position 105,688 of record JBBAAP010000008.1, on the reverse strand, counting down.
ATATTGATTACTGGAATCAGCCATTAGGCCTGTGGGTATCAATAACCACCTCAGCCCCGGCCACCAACACGCCCGGCGCCGGAGTATATCTCTGGACCATTCCTAATTTGATAAGGGATGACGTAAAAGTCAGGATTATCCAGAGTGATGATTCAGGTGTCAGCAGTGAATCATTAGCATTTAAAATAAGGGGTAAGATACAGGTAAATAATCCCAACGGCACAGAGACATATTATCCTTATGACGCTTCAAATCAGCCGACCAAGTATCCGATTACATATACCGTAACCGGATCAATAGCCCAAGTACGGGTGGAATACTCGGTAGACGGCGCTTCCGGTCCTTGGAGTGTTATAACCACTACCAATATTGGTACAACCGGGGTATATAACTATATGTGGGAAGTGCCTGGGACGCTGGCTGATATCAAGAAGACCGTGCGTGTCAGAGTGATAGATAACGCTGATAGCGATATTAATGATTTCTCTGATGCTGATTTTGAGGTTAGAGGTATAATGCGGGTTACCCAGCCTTCAAGCAGTGATGTTTGGGAGGTGGGACAATCGGGAACTATCATGTGGAATGTTACCGGCGCGGTGGGTGATGTTACACTGCAATATATACAACCAGCCGATGGCTTGTGGTATAATATCGCTACGGTTTCAACCACCTGGGGCGCCAATAGCTATGTTTGGAGTAGCGTGGCGGACGCTATTACTTCTACGGCCAAAGTCAGGGTAAAGCCGCTTATTGATAGGGCCGATACGGCTGTCTCTGATTCATTCAAGCTTAAAGGCCGGGTGTTGGTAAACGCACCGGTATTTGCTTATGTGGCCGAGGTGGGCGAACAGGCGCCTATTTCCTGGGCTATTTCCGGCACTATTTCCACGGTGGCCATACAATATAAAGTCGGTATCGGCGGATGGGAAGATATCATTACTATGCCGGCCGGTCTGACCGGAGGAACTTATTACTGGACCACGCCTGACCGGATTTCTTCCAATGTCAGGGTCAGAGTTTTTGATACATCCGTTCCGGAGGCAACAGATGACTCTGAACAATTTGAAATACGCGGTAAGCTGACGCTGGATTATCCGTCAGCAAGCGGCGTGGAAGACTGGGTTATATTCGGGACTTATCCGATTACCTGGACCGCTCAGGGCAGTATTTCACAGGTTGAAATAAATTATTCGCTTGATAACGGATTGACATATCCGGGCGTAATTACCACTACGGCATCAGGAGCCGGTACACATGTATACTATTGGACCGTTCCGGATATTGCTTCGGCAGCCGCAAAAATAAGGGTTCGAGATACTTCCAATCCTGATAATGTTAAAGATCCTAGTGACTATTCTTTCCGTATTAGGGGTACTATTAATGTGAACTATCCTGGAGTTGGGAATGTTTTTACAGTGGGCGACCCTATAACCATTACCGGCACTAAGAGCAGCGGTGTGACCAAGGCGGATATCCTTTATTGGAACGGCAACCTCGGGCAGTATGTGACGGTTATTACTTCCACGGCTGTTGGCAGTGGCATGACTTGGTCATATAACTGGTATGCGCCGGACTGCGTCAGGGGTGATTTGAATATAAAGGTTATTTTCTCCGACGACACCAGCATCAGTGATATCGGCGAATCGTTCCGGGTAAAAGGTAACCTCACCCTTTACCGGCCTAACGGCGGTGAATCATTTACCGTATATACAACCGAGCCGATTACCTGGACCAAATTTGGTTCAATTAGCAATGTTAATCTGTATTACTCCATAGATAATTTTACGGCTACTTCAAAACAGATTGCCAGTAATATAGGCGCTTCTTTGGGGTATTTTGATTGGAGTATTCCCGATGACATAGATGGTTCCATTTGGGTCAGGATAACCGATGCCGGTTACGAAGCCGGGACTTATGATGACAGCAATAACCCGTTCAAAATACACGGTAAGGTAGAGGTTGTTTCTCCCAATGGCGGGCAGGAGTTTATCTGTAATTCAGTTCAGCCGGTTACCTGGACTGTTACCGGTTCTATTACTAAGGTTCGCCTGGCATATACTTATGGCGATCCGGATGGGCGCACTACCGAAGTAGTTATACAGTCAGATGTAGCTGGAACTACTACCGGAACCACGGGCGTGTATATGTGGAATGTTCCGAATAACCTCATTGCCTCAAAAGTCAGAATTAAGGTTTACGATAATAACGACCCAACGGTCTGGGATGATTCGGACAATACCTTCAAAATTAGGGGAGAAATCACGGCTAAATCGCCTAACGGCAACGAAATTTGGTTAGTCGGTAACGAATATCCTATTTCCTGGACATCAACAGGTCCTATTGCCAACGTTGGAATCCAGCTGTCGATTGACGCGACCCATTCCACATGGGAAACACTGGTAACTTCCACACCCAATAGCGGGTTGTTTAACTGGACGGTTTTGGATAGGGTTTCCGCGACGTCAAAAATTCGTATTTTTGATGCTTCAGATCCAACGGTTAGGGATGATTCGGACATCAACTTCAGAATCCGGGGTAGGTTTAACGTCATATACCCTAACGGCGGACAAGTATTTACGGTCGGGCAGAATAACGTGCCCATTACCTGGACATCTGCCGGAACTATGGATACGGTTAAAATTGAATATTCTAAGGATGATTTTAATTCTGATATTAATACGATTGTTGCCTCAACGGAAAATGATGGAAGTTACAGTTGGCCGGTAATCCCAGATGCCATAGTGGCGACAATGGCGATTAAAATAAGAGTTTCTTCAACGACTGACAGCGGCGCCAAGGATGAGTCCGACAGCGGATTTAAAATCAAGGGTGATTTAACTATCAATGCTCCGAATAATGCCGGTATTGTCTGGACCGTTGGAGAACAAAGGCCTATTCAGTGGGGTAAAACAGGTGATATCAGCCAGATTGAACTGAAATACTCTAACGATGGTGGATTGACCTATCCTAACTCAATAACCATCACTAATGCTTCGGCCTTATCTTATACCTGGACAGTGCCTAATGACATCTGTGTTACACCTAAAATAAAAATTAAGATAACAGATGTGGCAGACCCTACCACGGTTAATGATGATTCCGATAATGCATTCAAGATTAAAGGCAATATCATAATTGGCGCCCCCGTATTAAACGATATATTTACGGTCTATAATGCCAGTTACTATCCAGCAACGCACCCGATTACCTGGACGCTTGTTGGGACAATTAATAACGTCAAGATAGATTACTCAAGTGACAATTTTACATCAAACATCTGGCCGGTAGTGGCATCTACCTCCGGTCCGGCCGGCATCTATAATTGGCAGGTTGAAGACCGGATATCCGCTGTGAAAATAAGAATTTCCGATGCGGCTGATTCCTCGGTTTACGTGGATTCTGACCAGTTCTACATTAAGGGTAAACTTTTCATTACCGCCCCGCTTAGCGGTGAGGCCTGGAAAGTGGGGGCATCCCGGAATATCCAGTGGAACACTACCGGTACAATTGCTACGGTAAAACTTGATTATTTCTCTCCGGCGCTTAATGACTGGACAACGATTACGCCATCCACCAATAATTCCGGTATTTTTGGATGGACCATACCCGACGACATTACCTATTCCAATAATGTAAAGGTTCGCGTGATTAGCACGGTAGACCCAACTATATATACGGATTCTAACGGCTTTAAAATCCGGGGCGATTTCGTGGTTGATCAGCCCAATACCGGTACTGAGACCTGGGAAGTTGCTACCAACAAGGTTATTTCCTGGACCACTACAGGAACTATTAACAATATAGACCTTCTTTATTCAATTGATAATTTTGCCTCTACCACGTGGACAATTATTACCAATACCGTAAATAGCGGAACCTACAATTGGACTATTCCAGATAACGTTTCTGATAGCGTTAGAATCAGGGTTCGGGACACTAATGATCCCACTTTGGTTTATGATAATTCCAATAACAATTTCAAAATAGTTGCACGGATGCAGGTGACCAAACCCGTTGTTACGGATAAATGGCAGGTCGGTGAAAAATACACCGTTAAATGGAAATGCTGGGGTACCGTGCCTGACGTTAGGTTAGATTATTCAACTGTCTCGCCATTTACGGCTTGGAAACCGATAACCTCTACTTATACCAATAACGCCAGTTCTGACGGCGTTACCGAAGGGACTTATGAGTGGACTATTCCGAACGATATTTCAGAGACCGTATTAATTCGCGTGGCCGATACGAGGTATCCGGCATTGGTATACGACGACTCCGAGCAATTTAAGATAAAAGGCGCTATCAGGATAACCAGCCCGGTTTTTAATGATACATTTTTTGTCTATAAGGTCGGGGCTAATCCCAATCCGCATAATATTGTCTTTACCATAACCGGCACCGGCATTAGCACCGTGAAGATATTACGCTCTAATGATAATTTTGCTTCCTCTTCTGAAATTACGGCAAGTCTGGCTGTAGGTCAGGGTGAGAATATTTACCCTTGGCAGGTGAACGACCCCATCTTGCCCAACGTAAAGATTAGGGTGGAAAAAACCGATGATCCTGAAACCAAATCCGATTCTGAGTTCTTTTATGTAAAAGGTAAATTTACCGTTACCGCGCCAGGCGCCGGCGCCTATATCGTTGGTTCTACCATACCTGTTCAGTGGATGAATTCCGGCACTATTGCCAATGTTAAATTGGAATACTGGTCGCAATTGGATGGTAATTGGAAGGTGATCTCCGGCGCGGGCAATGCGCCAAATACCGGCTCCTATTCCTGGGATATACCTAATGATATTACGCCTTTATATAACATCAAGGTTAAGGTTACGCATGCGGCTGACCCGACCAGCTATGATGAAAGCGACGTCTCGCAGCTGTTCAAGATAAGAGGCGCCTTTAACGTGATATTCCCCAATGCTTCGTCCGACACCCTTAGGGTGGGCGAAAGCACAGCCGTTTCCTGGGGCACTATCGGCACTATGGAATATGTCAAACTGGAGTATTCTACTGACGAGGGCAGTAACTGGATTAACCCGGCTATAGAATCCAGCCTTCTTAATGAAAATACTTATTCTTGGACTATACCCAATGCCATAACCACCACCGCCCGATTCCGGGTTTCCTATGTGTCTGACCCGACTGTTTACGATATCTCCGATAATAATTTCAGGATTATGGGCAAGATTAAAGTCAATCAGCCTAATACTGATGGATTGGTCCTCTATGCCGGTGACAACTATCCTATCTCCTGGACCAATACCGGTACTATACCGACGGTGCGGTTGGAATATTCGGAGGATGAATTCAGCACACCCATTTCTATAACCGATGTGAGTTGTCCGACACCCGGTGAGTGGAATTACAGCTGGCCGATACCGGCCAATGCCATTCGGTCTCATTCCAACTGGAAAGTTCGGGTCTATGATATCCGTTACTCTACGACCACTACCAATAAGTCTGATAACGGCTTCAAGATACGCGGTAATTTTAATATTGCCGAGCCTATCGGCGGCCGGGCAGATGGCGTCTGGGTGGTTAACGATCCGATGGTAATTACCTGGACCACCACCGGCAGTATCCCTAACATCAAGGTTTTCTATTCCAAGAATGAATTTGTCACCTCCTATCCTTTGCCTGCTGGATATAGCGACTCTAACAATGGTTTGTTTAACTGGACGGTGCAGGACTTCATTACCACCGACAAGAGCGTCCAAATCAGGATTGTGGACGCCAGCGACCCCACGGTCTACCGTGATTCGGTAAAGTTTAAAATCAGAGGCAACCTGGCCATTACCCAGCCGGCCGGTTTAGAAGTCTGGACAGTTAACACGGTGAAAAATATCTTCTGGACCAGCACCGGCTCTATCCCCAACGTCCGGCTTGAGTATTCGCGTGATAACTTTACTTCCGAAATAGTGGAAATCGCCGTCAGAGCTAATACCGCCGGGGCCAATTCTTATGACTGGACCATACCGAACGCCATTACGCCGATCACCGATGGTGTAAAGGTAAGGGTAGTGGATATCCTTGACTCATCTGTCCTTGGTATTTCTAGCGGATTTAAGATTCGAGGTAATTTATCTGTTGCCGAACCCATCGGCGGCCGGGCCAACGGCATGTGGACAGTCGGGGAAACTATGCCCATTACCTGGACCACTACCGGTACTATTGCAAATGTTAAATTAGAATACTCAACTAATGGCGGTAGCACCTGGATTATGCCTCCGATTGAATCCAGCCTCTTGAATGCAAATAGTTACACCTGGGTTGTGCCCGATGCCATTACCACAGCCGCACAGTTTAGAATTTCTGATATTGGCGACTCGACCGTTTATGATACTTCAAATAATAACTTTATCATTCTGGGTAAAATTAAAATAACCCAGCCGGATATCTCCGGGTTAGTCTGGTATGCGGAAAATACCTATGCTATTTCGTGGACGACATACAGCAGTACACTTCCGACAGTGCGGTTGGAGTATTCGGAGGATGATTTTAGCACACCTATCTTTATGGCCGATGTGAATTGTCCAACGCCGGGAGATTGGGGTTATAATTGGACTATCCCGGCTAATAGAATCAAGCCTCATTCTAACTGGAAAGTTCGGGCATACGACATCCGTTATAGTGCGGATACTACGGATAAATCCGACAACGGCTTCAAGATTCGCGGCAACTTTAATATCGCTGAGCCTGTGGGCGGGCGGGTCAGTCGCATTTGGGAAGTCGGCGAGACCATGTCAATAACCTGGACCACTACCGGCGCAATTAATAATGTTAGGGTGCTTTATTCCAAGAATAACTTTGTCAATTCATACGAGGCTTACAACGGTGCCAATACCGGTTTGCTAAACTGGCAGGTGGCCGACTTAATAACCCTTAACCAGGAAGTTAAAATACGGATTGTTGATTCTGCCGACGATACGGTTTATCGCGATTCAGTAGCTTTCAAAATCAGAGGTAGTCTTAATGTGACCCAGCCGGTCGGGCTGGAAACATGGACCGTTGGCGAGGTCAAGATTATTCGCTGGAACAGCAACGGCTCTATTCCCAGCGTCAATCTTGAATACTCACTGGATAATTTTGCCACGCCGGGCCAGGAAATTACGACCGTGACCAATACGGTTGGAGCCAACTCTTACAACTGGATCATACCGCCTGATGCGATTACCACCCAGGCGGATGGGGTGAAAATAAGGGTTGCCGATCCTAATGATGCGGCTGTATACAGCACATCCAACGGATTTAAGATTCGCGGAGACTTCCAGATTAATACGCCGGCCGGCGGTGAGGCCTGGATTGTTTCCAATATCTATAGTATTACCTGGACCACTAAAGGCAGTATCAGCGCGGTCAATATTTATTATTCCACCGATAATTTTGGGCCTAATACCTGGGCGGTTGTTACCAATACTTCAAATACCGGTTTTTATTCTTGGCAGGTGCCGGACCGGATATCTGCGGCCGTTAAGATTAGAATTTATGATTCTAACGATTCACTCGTTTGGAACAGGACTCCTTGTAATGATTTCAAGATAAGAGGTAATTTTGTCATGAATTCACCCAAGGCTTCTGATGCCTGGGCGGTCTATCATCCGGTCAATAATCCGGTCACCTATCCGATTACCTGGACGACCATTGGAACGATTGCAAGGGTTAAAATCGAATACTGGTCGCCAGGAGTAGGTGATTGGACGCTCATAGATAATTTTTATGATAATTCTACCGGCATATATAATTGGCAAGTCCCTGATTTGATTACTTTTGGCGCGGATTCATTTGCCACCAAGATTAAGATTACAGACGCCAATGACCCGGCTGTTTACAAGGAATCCGGCGGTTTTAAAGTTAGGCCTAAATTCATAGTTACAGCTCCGATAGCCAACAGTTCTCTGGTGGTTTCCAGGAAATACTGGATTAACTGGACAACCGTCGGCACCGTGCCAGCCGTCAGGCTGGAATACCTGCGCGGCGGTACTGTTTGGACGGCTATTAGCGGAGCCGAAAATATGGGCAATACTAATTCCTATGAATGGACTGTGCCGGATGATATTACCCAGAATTTTTCCACAAAGGTTCGTATTCTTGACACCAGGGATGTTACGGTTACCGACGGCGAGTCAGCCGGTTTTAAGGTCTGCGGTGAGTTCACCATCGGCAGTCCCAATGGCTCTGAGCAGTGGGATGTCGGCGAGACTAAAACCATTACCTGGACCAATTTGGGCACCATACCCAATTTGCGCCTAGAGTATTCGCTTAAAGGCGACTGGACCGATACCGTCCAGATTATCAACTCCGTAACCAATACCGGTTCTTATAATTGGTTGATTACATCAATACCGGACAAAATCACCCAGTCGCCCACGGTTAAAATCAGGGCGACGGATATACGCGACGCCTTGATTTATGACGATTCCAATAACGGATTCAAAATCAGGCCTAAATTCACTGTGACCTATCCAAATGCAGCCGGTATCCAGCTTGATGTTGACCAGAACGTCAATATCACCTGGACCACCGACGGCAACGCGCCCAATGTCAAGATTGAATACTCCAAGGATGATTTTGGTATGGACATAAATACTATAATTGCCTCCACTGCCAACACCGGATTGTTTAGCTGGACCGTGCCCAACGACATAACCTCGCCCGATTTCAAGGTAAAAATCAGGGTTTCCGATGTTCGTGACTATGATGCCAAAGACGATTCTAATAATCATTTTAAGATTCGCGCTAAATTCACGGTTGATAGCCCCAATACGGCCGGAATCGTTTGGGTAAGAGGCGAGACCAGGACTATTTCCTGGACCAATACCGGCAGTGTTAACAGCGTTAAACTGGAGTATTCTAAGGATAATTTTGTAAGTGATATTCATACCGTTATTGCTAACGTTCTTAATAATACGTCGCTTAAGAGCGGCAGTTATGACTGGACCGTGCCTGATGATATCACTTCGCCTGATTTTAAGGTGAACATTCGTGTTTCGGACAGCCGAGATGATGATGCCCGGGACGATTCGGATAATCCGCTGAAGATAAGAGGCAATCTGGTCGTCGGATATCCGAATGGCTCCGAAATCCTTAAAGTCGGTGATAACTGCCTGATACTCTGGACCACGACGGGGACTATCCCGACGGTCAAAATAGAATATTTTAACAATACCGATTGGGTCACGATTATTACTTCTACAGCAAACGCTAATTCGTATTCCTGGACCGTTCCGGACCGGATTACCATCGATTATCCTATATTGGTAAGGGTTTCCGATACCCGCGACCCGGCTGTAACCACTGATAGTTCCACTAGCGGCTTTAAAATCAGGGCCAATATCCAGGTTGGTTCGCCTAACGGCGGCGAGAACCTGTTTGTTGATACCAATACTACCCTGAGCTGGACCGTTACCGGCACCGTTCCGACCGTTCGGTTGGAATACTCAATAGATGATTTTACCACAGTCAAGGTTATAACTAACAGTCTGGTCAACAATATCGGTCTTAATACGTATGTCTGGCCGGTGCCCGATGATATTTCGCTCGGTCCTATTACCAAATTAAGGGTGGTTGATACGCGCGACCCGGCTGATGCCTATGACATATCCGACGCCGGCTTCAGGATCAAGGGCTGGTTCAATATCACTGGGCCGGCTATTGATTATAAGGAATATAGGGTAGGTCGGACACAGCCAATAACATGGACCACCTTCGGTACAATGGCTATTGTTAAATTACAATATTCTAAGGATAATTTTGTTTTTGATATCAACGATATAGATACATCAGTAAGTAATGTAAGCAATGGGGTTAGGGTATACAACTGGACCGTGCCCAACGACATCACGCCGGACGAACGAGTGAAAATCAGGGTGTCTCTGCCGGGCGACCCGGAAATCTATGCCGATTCGATGGGTTTCAAGATACTCAGCGATATTACGGTTACGGCGCCGGTCGGCGGCGAACGTTGGATAACTAATGAGGAACATAATATCAACTGGCAGTGGACCGGCACCGTGCCGCAGGTGACCTTACAGTACTCTAAGGATAATTTCGTGTCTGATATCCAGACTATATATGTGGAAATAGCGCCGAATATAACAAGTTCTGCCATGGCTAATTTTGGCACTTTTATCTGGACCATACCGGATGACAAGAACGAAAACGTTAAGGTCCGGGTCTGCGATTCCCGCGACCTGGCGGCCTTCGGACAGAGCCCCAATAAATTTAAGATAGATTATTACTACATCACCTTTATTATTTTGGACGACGTCACTCGCTTGCATCTTAGCGCCCTGACGATTAAGGATATGGCTACCGGCACTACGGAATTCCCGGTGTCTTCGCCTAAAACCAAGGGTTATCCTTACGGTGTCTATCAGACACTTATTTGGAAAACTGGTTATTTAGACGTTGCTCTTGATTACTGGATAGCTGATTCCGATAAGACGTTTACCCTAAAAATGGAAGGATCGGTTGTGCACGGTTGGGACATCATGGCAGACTTTAAGTATGATCCGTCAAGCGATGATATGCATGTGACCTCCTGGTTTATGCGCGACGGTCTGCTCATGCCGGAACCGGATAAAGTTGAAATCGAGCTTTATGACGAAACCGGCACCTTTGTCAAGAAGCTTGAATCCAGTACGCCCAGAGAAGACGGCGTATTCAGCATTGACTGGATGGATACCGGTCTGGAATCCAACACCACCTATTGGGCTAAGGTTGGGTTGACCTACGCTGGCAAGACGTTTACCAGCGCCCTTACATATAATATAAACATACCGGTTAAGCTCCAGAGCCTGGCTAATGCCGCGGCTAACATCCAAAATACGGCCAATACCATCCAGACTAACGTTGAAGCTATCAGTGCCACGGCTGTTTCCACCAAGGAAACAGCAGAAGACATCCAGCGTAAGGTCCGGACCCTGGTTATCCTGCCCGAAACCGTGGACCGGTTGGAAGAGGTTTCTAACACCATGCGGGAGCAGTTGACCGATGTGCGTACAACTATTAGAGATGAGGTTAAAGGCGTGCTCAAGAAAGGCGTTTTGGCTGAAATAGTTACTCGGGAAACTGTTGTAAAAACAGGCGATACATTGAGCATAAAATACCGTTTGTCAATGAAGGGTTTGACTCCTTTAATAACTGTTTATGATCCACGGCTGGAGATTAAGATAAGCCAGGCCATAATGACCGAGATATCTACCCCGCAGGAGGAAAGCGGTCTTTATGAATACCCTGTAAAATTCGATAACGCCTGGGGCCTGGGCGAATTTACCATTATCTGCGAGGACTTAAACACAAAAGCAACAGATAGTATCGTCATAACCGTTGTCCAGTCCAATCTGGACGATGTCAACCGTCAGGCGACTATTATTGTCGGCCAGACCGGTCAGACCAAAGAACTCAGCGCCAAGCTGGATATGATTAACGGCGACGTTCAGTCGGTAATATCAACGGTTTCCAACATTCGCAGTTCTACCGCCGAAGGAAAACTGGACAGCGCCGTCATCGGGCAGATTAATACCGAGGTCAGGGGCGTGGCCGATAAACTCAAAGTCCTGGCCGGCGACAGGGGTTTCAACCTGGATACTCTTTATCGTGATATCGTCAACGCCAAGACCGATGATATGAAGGATATTAACAACCAGCTATCCACCCTTAAAGCCCTGGAAGACCTAACCCGTAAGATATTCGAGCGGACCAATGAAAAGTATATCGTTACCACCCAATATATCTGGGGTTCGGTCAAGATGATTGTCCGGGCTTATAACAAGAGTAATGAAGAAATTCAGGTCGAGGTTAAGGCCTTCCTGCCCCAGGAAATCAAGGAAGCCGATGTTCTGGAAAGAGGTGATTTTGTCACCGGTTATGACTCGGTCCGCCGGACCTTCTTTGTGGAATTGCCCGCAGATAAACGCCCGACTTTGCGTCCCAACGAAATCAAGGAATACGAGATTACGCTCCAGAATGTCTGGTTGATAAGCGAACAGGAAATTACCGACCGGAGGGACCAGAGTTTATCATTCGTAAAACAGCTGGAAAAGAATCCTTATTATGAAAAAGCTCTGTTCCTGAGGAACACCATCGAAACCGAATTACAGAAGATAGAAAACCTGCAAACCAAGGCTAAGAACGCAGTATCGCCCGAAGAACTGATATCCACCTATCGCGACAACCGCGAACGGCTGATTGGCGTGGACCGCTTGTTGGATATCCTCCGCAAGCTGGCATTCCCGGAACTGGCCGAAGGTGAAAATATGATGACCATCACCGGGCTTGAAGGTCTGGTCGGCAAGGGTGCGGCCGGCACCACCGCTGCCGGTGAAGGCGGCGGGTTCGGTATTGACGCTTCGTCATCCTGGAAGCTGATACTGGTTGTACTGAGTTTCCTCGGCCTGATATCCGTGGCTTTCTTCTTTATCTGGCAACAACAGCTTAAGAAGTCCCGGGTTTCGCCGGAGCTCAATATTAACGCCGAAGACCTCAAAATGCCCGAAGTAGGTAAATCCGGCGAAGAGCGTTAATCGATTGGTATGTCGGTTATGCGGTATGCTTGCCATTTAGACTGTTCTATCTTGGGCAATAGCTGAAACGCCCTCGGGTCAACTGCCAGCGCAAAACTTTCGTCTTTAATCCTGATTTTCCAGAATGTCAGCTCCGCAAATGCTATGGCCGTGCTTAGTTTGAAATCGTTTCGGCCGAATATTTCTTTGGACCAGGTATAAGGATGTCGTTTAGTCGCAGAGCGCTCCTGATGCATCCGATGACGCTCTTCCTTATTACCGACCCGGCCGTGGAACGCCGCTTCATGGACATAGTATTTGAAATCCTTGCGGTATTGCTCCAGGACATCGGGGTTGAAAAAGAGCATGCCAAACGCCGCGTCCTCAACAAAGAGCAACCGCCGTTTGATAAACTCCTCCAAATCGTTTTCCCAAACGACCCAGTGTCCGCCCAATTTGCTGGCGGCCAGCTTGCCATCTCTTATCCAGTTAGTCACGGTCCGGTAGCAGACGCCGAGAATTTCCACAACCGCTTTTAACTTCAATGGTTTGTTGTCCTGATACGTTGGCTTGCGTATGACGCTAGTAGAGATAATATCCGCCACCGGAGTGGGTTTTTTCGGCGATGTGGCGCTGAATAGATTCATATCCCGCTCGATAGAGAACTTATGCAGGATGCGCTCTTCCACCACCCAGCGTCCGCCCATCTTCTGGGCCGGCAATTGGCCTTTCTTAATCCAGCGTGTCAGGGTCAGTCGGGAGACATTCAGATAATGAGCCAGTTCGTTCAAGGTCAAGGGTTTGTTCATGGCCACAAGATTACACAGATTTAATAGGCAGTCAATAAAATCAAGAAAACCAGCCAAAACATATCAAACCATATCAAAATAGGAAAAGTACGGAAATAGGCCACTAGTATAGGGGAGTATATCCCCGTATCCACCGGAGTATATCCCTGTATCCAGAGGAGTATATCCCCGTATCTCAGGGAGTATATCCTCGTATCCCAGGGAGTATATCCTCGTATCCCAGGGAGTATATCCCCTTATCTCAGGGAGTATATCCCCCTCTCTCAGGGAGCATACCCCCTTATCACAGGGAGTATATCCCCTTATTACAGGGAGCATATCCCCTTATATCAGGGAGTATATCCCCGTATCCCAGGGAGCACATCCCCTTATCTCAGGGAGCATACCCCCTTATCACAGGGAGTATATCCCTCTATCCACCGGAGCATATCCCCTTATCCACGGGAGCATATCCCCGTATCCACCGGAGCATACCCCCGTATCCCAGGGAGTATATCCCTATATCACACGGAGTATATTTCCTTATCCATTGGAGTATATCCTGTATCGAACAGAGTATACACATTGACTTTTTTTAACGAAAGTCTTTTTATTTTCACCATTTTGCTTGACTATAATCTTATACAAGATAAAAAGGGGCAACTTTATCTAAATATGAACCAACACAAAATCTTGGGTCCGGTTATATTCGTAATCCTGATTCTGCTGGCATCTTTCAGCTATGCGGAAGCACCTGCCACACCAACTCCAGCCACCCTGGTTCTGAATGATTTTAAGGTCTTTGACACGCCTGATGAAAGCACCGGCTCTATTTCTTTGAGTTGGGAGGCTGTTTCCGGCGAGAATGACAGTCTTTCTTACGTTGTTTATGTTGATAAAGATGCTAACGGTAAGTTTGATTGTGAATTCTGCCGTTTCCCGGCTACGGAAAATTGGAAAAAGGATAAGAAGTGGCCATTCTGGGTCAGCGGCACTAAGGAAGGTTACCATTATCTGGAAGTTCCGATACTGAATGTTTTCCCGCCGCCCACCCAGCCGGAATTGGACAGCAAACAAAATGAATTGGCTACAATCAAGTCAAAGATTAGGAATACCAAAAAGAATTATAAAAACTTGATGGAACAAAAAGAACTGTTGCAGAAGGAACTGGATGAATTAAAAAAAGCCAAAGAGCCGGACTTTAAGACCATTCAGGAAAAGGAAAAGGCTCTGGGAAATAATTCAAAGAAGCTGGAAAATATAATCAATGACCCGGATGCCAAAAAGATTGTGGACGGCATTCCTGTTCCTGAATTAACAGCCAAGATGCGTAACCTGGCTAAAGAGGTGGGAGCTTTAGAAGCCAAGGTTGACCAGGAAAAGGCCGGGATACAGGACAGAGTTTATTATTTTAAGGTCGGGACTTTTGAGAATGATAAATTAACGGCCCTGACCGCGGCCACATCGGGCCAGGCCAAGGGCAACTGGTTTTTCTGGGCTCATCTGAATAATTTTGTGCTAGCGGTTGTATTCAGCATTTTGGTGCTCTGGTTTATCAGGCACGCCAAAAAGAACCAGAACTTGTTCCTGCGCCGGATTAACGGGCTGGACGCGGTTGAAGAAGCCGTCGGCCGGGCCACCGAAATGGGCCGGCCGGTGTTCTACCAGACCGGTATCGGAGGTATGTCTGATATTTCCACCATCTGCGCCACGGTCATTCTGGGCAAGATTGCTGAGAAGGTCGCTCTGTATGACACCCAGATAAAGGTGCCGCACCGCGACCCGATTGTCATGACCGTCTGTCAGGAAATCGTGAAAGAGGCTTATACCAAGGTGGGGCGTCCGGATGCTTATAAGGAAGATTGTAATTTTTACGTGACTTCGGACCAGTTTGCCTATACCGCGACCGTTAACGGCATGATGATGCGTGATAAGCCGGCTGCGAATTTCTTTATGGGGTATTATATGGCCGAGGCATTGCTGCTATCAGAGGCCGGTTCATCCACCGGTGCCATCCAGATTGCCGGCACTGATTCAACTGACCAGCTGCCGTTTTTTATTACCACCTGCGATTATACCCTGATTGGCGAGGAATTCTACGCTGCCTCGGCTTATCTGTCACGTGAACCAATACTGGTCGGAACTTTAAAGGCTCAAGACGTGGGTAAGTTTTTCATCCTGGCCGCATTGGTCATCGGAACGATTTTTGCCACGATTCGTATGCCTGAGATATTGGATTTGATAAAGGATTTTTCTTAGTAAGTTATGACAGCTTCGCTCAAAAAATGGCTTCCTATAGCGGTGGCTTTTGCAACCGGGGTGTTTTTTGCCATCCAGTACTACATTCCTCGCCCGTTCACGGATGAATTATTAAGCGATTTGTCCGTTTGGTTCAGGATTATATCCGCCTTTGCCATGGGGCTGGGTATTATCAGCCTGTTCCATTTACATTATTATAAAATAAAGCGCCAGGCCCCGGCCTGGGGTTTTAGCATCGTGGTGTTCCTGAGCCTGTTTGGGATGATTGCCGTAGGTCTCTGGTGTTTGGGTGTGGAGAAAAATACCGATACCGGCAAAATGACCGCCTACGGCTGGCTTTACAAGAGCCTGCAGTCGCCGCTTCAGAGCACGATGTTTTCAATACTGGCGTTTTATATTGCTTCAGCCGCGTTCCGGGCGTTCCGGGCCAAGACGCGCGAGGCAACTATATTGTTAATTGCGGCCCTTATCGTTATGTTCGGTCGGGCACCTATGGGCGAATGGCTCTGGCAACAGGCGGTGCCTACATTCAGCGTTTTTGGCGTTACTTTGCCGCCGACTATCGGCCAGTTGACCGGTTGGATTATGAAAGTGCCTAATATGGCTGCTCAGGGCGGTATTTCTCTGGGGATTTGCCTGGGCAGTATCGCTATGTCGTTAAAGATTATTTTCGGTATTGAACGGGCCTATATGGGAGGCAGTAAATAATGAGTTCTTTTATCCAGAAATTTACGGGGATGGACCGGAGAATTATCTATGTGCTTATATCTCTGGCCGTGATTATCCCGTTGCTTTTGCCTTTGAATCTGCCCGTGGGCGTAACATCGGAGGTCAAGGCGGTTTATGATACCATAGATAACCTGCCGGAACGCTCGGTGTTGTTCCTGGCTATGGACTTTGACCCGGCATCAAGGCCGGAACTTTACCCGATGGCTGAGGCCATCCTGCATCATGCCTTTAGGAAGAATCTCAGGGTTATCGGAATGACCTTTTGGGTCACCGGCACCGGCCTTGGAGAACAGGTTATGGTTGATGTGGCCAAGGAATACGGCAAGGAATATGGCAAGGATTATTTATACCTGGGCTGGAAGGCCGGCGATTTCGCGTTGGTTATAGGTATGGGCGAGAAAGGGTTTGCCGCGACTTATCCGCAAGACCATTACGGCCGGGATACGGCTAATATGCCGGTGCTGGATAATGTAAAAACGCTTAAGGATATCGGCTATCTGGTGGAATTAGCCGCAGGCAGCACTATTGGCACTTGGTATTATTACGGTAAGCAGAAATATAAGTTTAAGATGGGTGGCGGCTGCACCGGCGTTATGGCGGCCAGCTGGTATAACCTGATGAAGATAGACTGGATTAACGGGTTCCTGGGCGGCCTGCGCGGCGCGGCCGAATACGAGATGCTTATAAACAGGAAAGCCGTGGCGGTTAGGGGTATGGATCCCCAGTCCGTGGCGCATATGCTTATTATCACATTGATTGTTTTTAGCAATATCGTTTATTTCGCCACCGGGGCTAATAAGAAGATAGGAGCCGGTAAGTAATGGATACGGTTTTATTAGGTGGATGGATTGCGGCGGGGTTGACGCTGTTTATGTACAGCTTCCTTTATAAGGATAATCCGTTTTTCCGCTTTGGCGAGCATCTTTACCTTGGTATATCGGTCGGCTATGGGGTGGTCCGGGTGATATTCTCCAATTTCATAAACGATCTTTACGCCCCTTTGGTCTACGACCATGATTTCATATTAATCATCCCGGCCTTGTTGGGATTATCGCTTTATACCCGTTATTTCCAGAAGCTGGCCTGGATAAGCCGGGTTACCTTTGCTTTTATTGTTGGCCTGGGCGCCGGTCTTAACATTCCCCGAATAATAGACGGCGGATTCTTTAAGCAATTGGAAGGCATTATTGCGCCGGTGTTGAGTGAGACCTGGAATTTTGGTTTTGCCAATTTTAACTCGGCACTGATAATTATCGGCGTTTGCAGCGTTTTGGTTTACTTCCTGTTCTCGGTCGAGCATAAGGGCGCGGTTAACGTCATATCCCGGGTGGGGATTTATTTCGTGATGATTGCCTTCGGCGCGTCGTTCGGTTACACGGTTATGGGTCGTATATCGCTCCTGATAGGCCGGAGTTATGACCTGATAGAATTTTCCAAGCCTGAATATTATTACGCCAGCATCGTTTTGCTGGTTTTGATAATACTGGTACTGGCATTTTATGAGATGTATATTAAGAAACAGGATAAGCAACAGGTTACGCAGTAAGCATGAGTTATAAAGGATTAATCATAAATTTTCTTTTTCTTTTGATTGCCTGCTCAACGGTTCTGGCGCAGGAAACACCGGCGTTGGTTGCGCCCCAGGAATTCACCGCATTTGATACGCCTAATGATAGCGGCACTAGCATATCACTGACATGGAAGACATCCAAAGAAAACGACCGGGAAGGCGTTTTCTACGTTATATCGGCCGCAACTAAAACGGATGGGGCGTGGGTGGAACTCGGACGGTCATTGGCCACCCTGGGCTTGAAGACCGATGCGCCGCAGTATTTTGGATTAAGCGACGAGAATAAATCCTGGCACTTCTTCGAAGTGAATTGCCCGATAAAGGAGGTGACTGATTGTTTCACAAGCACTGTTTATTTCAAACTGGCTGTAACAGATGGCGCCAATAGTATAGAATTTCCGACAATAGCTTCGGCTGTACCCCAAGGTAATTGGTTTGATGCGTCAAAGGCCTATGTTTTGATATTTGTCATTATGTTTTCTTTTCTGATAATGTTCTTTATCAGTATCGCGCGTAAAAATCCCAATCTGTTCATCAGGCATATTCCGGGTTTAGATGCTATTGAAGAAACTATCGGCCGGGCTACCGAGATGGGGAAACCAATTCTTTATGTTAACGGGCTTCTAGGTATGGATTCATTATCTACAATTGCTGCTACCAGCATATTGGGCAAGGTGGCGCGCAAGGTGGCTAATTATGATTCTCAGATACAGGTGCCTTGCTATGACCCGATTGTTATGTCGGTTTGCCAGGAAGTGGTGAAAGAGGCTTATGTTGAGGCCGGTCGCCCGGATGCTTTTAAGGAAGATAATATTTTCTTTATCAGCAATGATCAGTTTGCCTATGCCGCGGCCGTAGAGGGCATGATGATGCGTCATAAACCGGCCGCCAACCTGTATATGGGTTATTATTTTGCCGAAGCGCTTCTTCTGGCTGAGACCGGCGCGGCTATCGGCGCAATGCAGATAGCCGGAACTGATTCTATTACCCAATTGCCGTTCTTTATCACCACCTGTGATTATACCCTGATGGGCGAAGAATTATATGCGGCATCAGCTTATCTTTCGCGTGAACCTCTGCAATTGGGGTCACTCAAAGGCCAGGATATCAGTAAGGGGTTTATTATTGTAATGCTTATTTTGGGGACAGCGTTGACGACAGGGGGAATAGCTTTCCTTCTTAACCTTTTTAAGACGTTTTAATTATGATTAAAAGACAGATACCGCTAATTATTGCTTTTGTAATGGGCATTCTATTTATCATCCAGTATTTTGTTCCACACAAATGGTCGCAGGATATGCAAATCTGGGTGAGTGAGTGGATCATAATTATTGGCGGTATCGCATTTATGCTTGGACTGGGGAGTTTGGTGCATTTCCATTATACTCAGGTTGTTCGCTCGAAACCGGGTTGGGGATTCAGCATCGTATTGTTTACCACATTTCTTATTACAATTATGGCGGGTTTTGGGCCTTCTATCTTTCCTGAATTTACCCAATCTCTTGGGTTATCTGCGACATTAGGGATGGAAGAGGGGTCGTCGCTAGACTGGATTTTCCAAAATAGTATTAAGCCTCTTTCAGCAACGATGTTTTCCATTATTGGTTTCTTTATAGCTTCAGCTGCATTTCGAGCATTCCGAGCTCGCAGCATAGAAGCAACTTTACTATTAATTGCGGCCGTAATTATTATGCTTGGCCAAACACCGTTAGGGCAGATGCTTTGGCAGGCTATCCCTGATACGATGGTCTGGATTTTTAATGTACCAACGACTGCGGCTAAACGGGCGATACTTTTCGGTATCGCTCTGGGCTCAATTGCCTTTTCATTGAGAATTATATTCGGAATTGAGCGCGCTTATTTAGGCGGCACCAAGGATTAGTTATGACTAAGGAAATGAAATTTAACGTAACCCGCTGGGTAATTTTTGTACTGGTGGCCATAGCTATTGTTATTCCGGTTATCTTTAAGGAAAAGATCAAATTACCAGATACTTCGTCAAGCGTAGTTAAAAATATCTATGATCATATTGAGTCGCTTCCTGAGCGTTCCCCCATAATGCTTTCTATAGATTTTGACCCTTCTTCTGATGAGGAATTGAGGCCGATGACGCTGGCAGTTCTGAGGCATGCCTTTAGAAAAAACCTGAGAATTATTGGCACCACCATATGGTCAATCCAATCCGTTGGTGTAATGGGAGATGTTTTTACATCAGTTGCAAAGGAATTTAACAAACAGGAAGGTGTTGACTATGCCATTATGCCATATAATCCCGGTGGAAGCGTAATCATTCTGAATCTTTGCCAGGATGTATTCTTTACCTACCCAAAGGACCATAAAGGGATGTCAACTAAAGATCAGCCGGTTTTTAAGAATATTAAAACCTTGAAAGATATGAAATACGCAATGTGTATCTCTGCCGGTAATGCGGTTGATACGTGGATTATCTTTGGCAAGGAAAAGGGTAAAATGCCTTTAGGAGCTGGATGCACCGGTGTGATGGCCACGGATTATTATCCGTATCTGCAATCAAAACAACTGCTTGGTTTGATCGGCGGTTTGGGTGCAGCCGCGCAGTATGAGGTGTTAATCAAGCATAAAGGCACGGCTACCGACAGCATGAAGCCCCAGACCGTGGTTCACTCTCTGATTATTATATTGATAGTTATTGCTAATATTATTTATTTTACGAACAAGAAGAAATTATTGTAATATATGACGGAATCTATCACTACAATGCAAATTATTGAGGTTTGGCTAGCCGTTGGGCTTACACTGATGATGTATAGTTTCCTTTATAAGGATAATCCGCTTTTTAAACTGGGAGAGTATATGTATGTTGGGTTGTCTGTCGGTTATGGATTGTGCGGTATCTGGTTTCAGACACTCTGGCCTAAATTAGTATATCCTCTCTATCGTGTGGTAGCGTATAATTTGGGTAAATCAATTCCTGGACCATTGGAGAAAAATGAGACATTATGGCTTATTATTCCATTGATATTAGGAGTGTTGATGCTCACCCGTTTTTCTTCAAAAATAGGCTGGCTTTCGCGATATACCTTTGCTTTTATTACCGGCACCGGCGCTGGTATTGCCATTCCGTATGCAGTTTCGGCCGAAATATTTAAGCAGATGGTTCCTAGTCTTGAACCATTATGGGGAAAAGATGTTTCTTTATTTCAAACAATAAATACCCTGTTAATTTTGGTTGGAGTTTTGTCCGTTTTGATTTATTTCTTTTTCTCGGTGGAGCATAAGGGTGTTATTAAACGGGTTGCCCGAGTAGGTATATTTTATATGATGATTGCGTTTGGCGCGTCTTTCGGCTATACCGTAATGGCCCGTGAATCTTTAGCCATCGGTCGTATCACCAAGCTGGTTGAATGGGCCAAGCCCCAGTACTATTGGGCAACTATTATACTATTTTTTGCGGTAGCTATACTGGTTACTTTTCTGGAAATCACAAAGAAGAAACCTAATCCATCCGAATCTGCCGAATAATATCAAGCGATTACCCATCTAGGTAGAGTCTTCGTAGATTAACAGATGTGATTTTCCTTGACCGTCACGCCAAATTATTGTGCTATTAATCATTTATATTATGGCTGTTAATCAACCACCGCAGAACCAGAACGAAGCAATACCCGGTTACCAAATAATCGGTAAACTGGGCAGCGGCGGCATGGGTCTGGTTTTTAAGGCCAGAGATAAGAATAGGCGCACGGTCGCCCTGAAGATGCTTTATCCTAAGTTTGCAGCTAATAAAGCTTCTCTAGACCGGTTCCGGCGCGAGGCGGAGTTGCTCATCAAGTTTAAACACCCTAATATTGTTAAGGGGTATCATTTTGGAAACGCCAAGGGTATTTATTTCCTGGCTATGGAGTATATAGACGGACATTCGGTTCAGGATCAGATTGCCGAAGGGCGGGGGTTCTGGGCTGATTTGCCGGAAGAAAGCCGAAGCGAACTGATAGTTAATATCATTCTTCAGGTAACCCGGGCTCTGGATTATATCGAAAAACAGGGTATTTTGCATCGTGATATCAAGCCGGATAATTTACTTATGACGGATGAAGGAGTGATTAAACTCTGTGATCTGGGTTTTGCCCAGCCTATCAGTAGCGATAAATCAGCCGTTTCCGAGACTACATCTGGCACCGCTGCTTATATGTCTCCGGAACAGGCTCGGGGTCAGGCGGACCTTGATATTCGCAGTGATATCTACGCGCTGGGTGCGACATTTTACCATATGGTTACGGGTAAAATGCCGTTCAGCGGCGGAGATAATATGGAGGTGATAGCTCAGGTTGTTCTGGAGAGTTTGAAATCAGACGAAATCAAGAATCGCAAGTTTCCGCCGTTGTTGTTATATTTTATCGAGAAAATGATGGCTAAAGATAAGGATATCAGATATCAAACTCCGGCGGAAATAATAGAAGATATGGAAGCGCAGTGGAATGGCTTTAAAAGCTTAGAGGAGTTGAACAGATGAATAACGTGCCTTTTGTAGATCTGGGGGCCCAATACAAGCAGATTCGAGAAGAGGTTATCAAAAAAATAGATGACATCAACAGTCGGGGAGATTTCATCCTGGGTGAGGATTTGAAGATGTTTGAGCAGGAGTTTTCCGCGTTTTGTGGCGTGCAATATGGCGTTGGGGTTGCTTCGGGCACGGATGCGCTGTATCTTGCCCTGATGGCTTGCGGCGTTAAGGCGGGGGATGAGGTTATCACTGCGCCCAACAGTTTCATTGCCACGGCCGTGGCCATATCATTGACTGGCGCCAAGCCGGTTTTTGTGGATGTCGACCCGGTGACGTATAATATAAACCCTAAACTTATTAAAGCTAAAATTACGTCCAAGACTAAAGCAATTATACCAATTCATCTTTATGGGCAGCCGGCCGAAATGAACGGGATTATGTCGATAGCCCGGGCCCATAAACTGTTTGTTATCGAGGATGCTGCTCAGGCGCACGGTGTGATGTATAAAGGCCAGCGGGTAGGTGGTTTTGGCGACCTGGCATGCTTTAGCTTCTATCCGGCCAAAAACCTGGGCGCTTATGGTGATGGTGGTATGGTTGTTTCCAATAACCAAGCGCTGTCCGATAAGGTCAGGATGCTTAGGAATTACGGGCAGAAGGTTAAAAACCAGCACAGCACCTTTGGTGTTAATAGCCGGTTGGATAATTTGCAGGCGGCAATTTTGAGGGTGAAATTGAAATATATTGACCGCTGGAATGATAATCGCCGCAAGAATGCTAAACTGTTCCAGAAATGTTTTCTGTCCGGTTCGGCTATCGACCGGAATAAAGTTGTTCTGCCCAACCCGGCCGGAGAACAACAGGATCATATTTACCATATCTACGCCATACTTATCGAGAATCGGGATAAGCTGGGCGAGTATCTAAAATCTAAAGGGATTAGTTTTGGTATGCATTATCCGATTCCGATACATCTTCAGGAGTGTTATGGCTATTTGGGTTATAAAAAAGGTGATTTCCCGGCGGCCGAAAATATGGCTGCAAAAACAATCAGCCTGCCGATGTATCCGGAAATGGAATTAGAGCAGATTGAGCGCGTGGTTGCCGCGGTTAAGGATTTTTCCCGCGCCTAATAACGGTTAACGGGTAAGTATATGCTCATATTCAAATACATCTCACGGGAAATTTTAATTACGTTTCTGCTTACTACAGTGGTGTTGCTTTCCATTGTGGTTTTGATAATACCATTCTTCCAATTTTCACGCATCAGCGGAGTTCTGGATGAGGAGTTTTTCCTGAAGGTAATGCCTTACTTTATTCCGCTTTCTCTGGGATACATTATTCCCATAGCAGTATTGGCCGGAAGCGTTTTTGTTTTCGGGCGGCTTAGCCACGATAATGAATTGATAGCCATGAAGAGTAATGGAATAAACCTTATTCGTATAATTATTGCGCCGGTTATAATTGGGGTTGTACTTTCGCTGATAGTAGGTTATATTAATACCCGGATGGCTCCGTACTGTATTTCCCAGACTCGGAATCTGAGTATTTCCACATTCAAAAACCGGATATTCTCTCCTATGACTACAGTCCGTGAAATAAAACTGCCCAACTATCGGATAAACTACAATGATTACCAGAATGGTATATTTTATGGCATAAGAATGATAAAGTACGATATTAATGGCAATAATTTATTACAAGATCTTATGGCCCGGGAAGGTAGGTTTTCTTTGGATGAGGAAAACGCGGTGTTTTCGCTTAATTTAAGCCGGGTGATTGATACCCACTGGAAAAAAGAGTCTGTTGGGAGCGCGGCGTCGCCCGAAGTTATTCAGTCTGATACAATGGAATACCAAGTGGATATTTCCGGATTATTCCTGCCGAGGAAGAAAAACCTTGCGGCCATGAGCGAGCGGGAATTAAATAAGATGATAATTTCCAAGAATACCGAGAGATTCCGTGAGAGAGAAATACTTACCGAAAAATATCGTCGATTCGCATTAGGTATTACGCCGCTAATATTTATATTAATTGGCGTGCCGGCCGGGATGCTCAGCAGGCAAAGCAATCGTCTGGCTGGGATTGGGATTGCGGCGCTGATAATTTTTGTCGGATACTACCCGCTGATGATATTGGGGAATCTTCTCGGAGCCAAGGGCGGGATGCCGCCGTATATGGCTGTTTGGGTGGCTAATGCTGTCCTGGCCGTGGTAGGCTTGGTGCTGCTGCCTAAAAAGTAAAAGTAATTATGATAATCAAGAAACTTGATTTCTATGTTTTACGCTACTTTCTGGCTGCTCTGGGGCTTTCATTTTTTGCCATGAGCGGACTTTATGTGGTAATACATTTTTTTACAAACCTGAGCGATTTTATGGAATTAACCCAGGTCAATCTGCCTTTCTTTATGGGGCAGTATTATTTATGCCGCCTGCCCCTGATAATGTACCAGATTACGCCGATTATTATTCTTATTGCCTCGGTCATGACTATAGCCAAGCTTATTAAAACTAACGAATTCATTCCTATAATTACTTCTGGCTTAAATATTCTGCGTATGATAAGGCCGATTTTAGTCGTGGCCCTTATTATTGCGGTGGGAATGTTTGTTATTGATGAGTATACCGTATCGTTATTGAATAAAGTTATTAATCGTACGGAAAAGATACTCAAGGCTGAGGGTTCGGAATTGTTTATTACCCGTCAGGCCAAGCATTATGCCATGGTCATACAGAAGTATGATTATATCCGCAACGAGATGAATAATGTTTGGGTTACGGAATACGATGATGAAGGCCAGCTTCAGGCCAAAGTATTCGCTCATACAGTTCAATGGCGCGAGGCATCGTCTATTGAAGATGAACATGCCGCGGAAGAGAAAAACCGGACGGCGGAAGGCTGGTATTTTTCGGACGGCGCGGTTTACCGGTATGATAGCAAGGGGCTGCGGATCGGCTCGCCCCGGATATTCGGTGCGCGGGGTTATTTCCTGGCGCCGGAGTTGAGCTCTGAGGTTATGGAAAAAAGTGATGGCACGGCCAGCGAGTCAATGTCGGATTTAGAAAATCTTATCAAGCAGTATCCTCGGCAGGCAGCTTACAAGCTTAAATATTATAATAAGTTCAGTTTTCCGTTGACTAATTTTGTGCTGATTTTTGTCGGCATACCGTTTATCCTGTTTTCGCCCAGTCGGCGTAATTTTTTTAGGGGTATCGGTATTTGCATTGCTATAGGCTTGGGCTTTTTTATGCTGAAATTTTCGCTTGAATCGCTCAGCAAAAAAGATATAATACCGGTGTTGCTGGCCAGTTGGTTACCAGTGGCGGTATTCTCAATGGCAGCGCTCTATTTCTGGCGGAAGATAAGGATGTAAGGAGCAAAATTACAATGGAGAAATTCAGCCGGCATATCAGATTGCCCGGATTTGGAGTGGAAGGGCAGGAAAAGTTAAGCCAAGCTAAAATACTGATTATCGGCGCCGGTGGTCTTGGCTCTCCGGCCGCGACTTATCTGGCTGCGGCCGGTATCGGGACGCTTGGCATCGTAGATTACGACGATGTCGATATATCAAATCTGCCTCGCCAAATACTGCATACACCGGCTACGGTTGACCAGCCCAAAATAACATCAGCCCAAAAACGCATCAGCGAGTTGAATCCGGATGTTAAATTTAACGGGTACCATGAGAATTTTAAGGCGGGTAACGCGCTGAAGATAATGAAGAATTATGACCTGGTTATAGACGGGACTGATAATTTCCCTGTTAAATTTTTGATTAATGATGCCTGTGTTATTGCCGGATTGCCGCTGGTCCATGCCGGCGTGCTTCGTTACGGCGGACAGGTAATAACTATAATTCCCAAAGAAAAAACCGCTTGTTATAGATGTATTTTCAGGGATCCTCCGCCGGTCAACACTGTTTCGACTTGTTCGGAAGCTGGGATATTAAACACCGTGGCGGGCGTTATCGGGTTGATTCAAGCGACAGAAGCCATCAAGTATATTGTCGGGGTCGGCGGATTGCTGACAAACCGGCTTTTTATATTCGATGCCCTGGGAATGCAATGCCGCACGGTTCAAGTTAAGCATAACGACGATTGCCCGGTCTGCGGGTTACAGCCTACCATCAAAGCGCTTCAGGATATGAAACAATCTGAATGCCGGTAATAACCGATATGCGGAATTTAATAATAATGTTAATTCTGCTTTTTCTGATTATGCTGGCGATGGCATATCTGCGGTTTGTCGTTATCGGTAATTCGCCAAGTTATCTGCAATCGTTAGATAAAAAAACATCCGAATCTGAAAATAATCTGCAGCAAAGAGGTAACACTATTTTAAACAAACAAGCGATGATGGATTTCGCCCTGACTGATGACTCTGACTTTGAAAAGATGAACCCGCCTAATCCGGGAAACTGGTTGGCCCGATTTAGCGAGCCTGGGCAGACATTCGATGAATATCTAAAAGCTAAACCGCTCCAGCCGGATAAGTCTCGTTTGGTAATTGTAATCCAACCGCTCGGTCTTTTTACTGATACAGAAAAGGCTTTGATGAACAAATTAAAAGTATTTACTAATTCTTTCTTCCAGATGGCCGTGGAACTGAAACCCGAAATGACATTGTCTGAAACTACCAGATATAAACGACTTCGTCAGGGGCAGGGTAAAACCTGGCTTCAATACCGAACCGATTACTTGCGCGAGGATGTGCTGGAGCCGAATCTGCCTAAGAACGCTTTTTGTTATCTGGGTATCACCATGGCGGACCTTTACCCGGATGATAAATGGAACTATGTCTTTGGTGAGGCAAGCCTAAAAGGACGTGTCGGCGTTTATTCATTAGTACGATATTTCCCAGCGTTCTGGGATGAGTCGGATACTGCGGAAAATCGTATCCGTACTCTACGTCGCAGTTACAGCACACTAGCCCACGAAACCGGTCATATGTTCGGATTGCTTCACTGCATATATTATGAGTGCCTAATGTGCGGGAGTAATAATTTAGATGAATCCGACCGTCGGCCTTTGCGGCTTTGCCCGGTATGCCTTAAGAAGCTTCAATGGAACATCGGTTTTGATACAATCAAACGGTATGAAGAGTTAGAAGAGATTTATAAGACCAATGGTCTTGCTTCAGAATCCGATTGGATCACCAAACGTCTTGGTAAAATCAAGTTAATCGGGCAATCGGATAAATAATAATCAGTTTGCCAAACTAATATTGACCGTTGGGTTATTGTGTAGCGTGTTGTGCACCGGGCAGTTGGCGATAAACCGCATTAATGAGTCCCTGCCTTCTTTATCAAGGTTTAATCCGGGTACGGATACTTTAACGTCGATAATCTTTAGGAAATGAGGTGACTCCTTGGTAAGATCGGACTTTATATCAATACTGAACCCTTTAAACGGTATTTTTTTCCCGACCAGGTATCGTTCCAGGTATACCGCTACGCACCCGCCCAAAGCGCCTAGCATCATGGGAATCGGCCCAAGACCGTCTATCGGCTGATTGGGTCTGGGGAAATCTATATTTACGCTATAATTGTCAGCTGATATCTTAAATTTGGATGGCCCGATGTAATTCACAGCAGTTTGATACATAATTACACACTCCTTTTTATTAACTATACCATATGTTATTAAATAAGCAACAAAAAGTTATTTGCTTCGTTCTTTGAGTCTTATGGTGAACAAAAACACAATCTTCTTGACAATGAGATTATTAGAGGTTTGATAGATTATTCTGAATGAGTATTAATTTCCCGGAAAAGGCAAAGGAATTGTATTTGGGCGGCTATGCCTGCAGCGAGGCCGTGATGCATGCAGCTAGAGATGTCGGTTTGGTAGAAATACCGGAGGAACTCCTCAAGGTATCTACGGGTTTTTTGGCTGGTATCGGCCATAACCGTTGTCTTTGCGGGGCACTGGCGGCGGGGGTGATGATTATCAGCCTGGAATACGGACGTGCCGATAAGAACCAGAGTAAAGACTCTGCTGACAAAAAATGTTCGGTGGCTTATAAAAAGTTTACGGATAAATTCGGCAGTTCTTGCTGTAAGGAGATAGCCAGTTTTCCCAGATGTTCGGCTGAGTTTCTTGATCCTAAACGAAGGTTATATTGCGCGGATGTGGTAAAGTCCGCCGCTGAAATAATAGAAGAAGTAATCGAGCGTAAGTGAACGGATTAAATAAGTCAAGGCGTAGCCGATTTTGCCCGTTTGCTTAGAAGGAGGATGTTTTATGAACAGGCCGTATATCAGGGTTACCCCGCCCGGTCCGGAGGCAAAAAAGGTATTAGCTAAAGACCATCGCTATATTTCCCCGTCCTACACCCGGTCATATCCGTTTGTGGCCGAACGTGGTTACGGGATGATGATTGAAGACCCGGATGGCAACCGCTATCTGGATTTTAATGCCGGCGTAGCCGTGTTGACTACGGGGCACTGCCATCCGGAAATAGTTAATGCCATCCAGCGCCAGTCCGAACAGTTGATTCATATGATTGGCACTGATTTCTACTACCGCTGGCAGTCTGATGTGGCCGAACGCCTGACCCAGATAACCCCGGGCAAGTTTCCCAAGAAGGCCTTTCTGGCCAATACCGGAGCCGAAGCGGTTGAAGCCGGTATTAAGCTGGCCCGTTATTATACCAAACGTTTGCGGATGATTGCCTATATTGGCGCTTTTCACGGCCGGACCATGGGCGCGCTTTCACTCACAGCCAGCAAGGCAGTCCAGCGTCGCTATTTCTCGCCGCTGCTTTCGGAAGTTACCCATATTCCGTATCCGTATTGTTACCGGTGCGTGTTTAACCTGACTTATCCCAAGTGTAACTTTGCCTGCATCAGTTACCTGAAGGATATGATATTCGCCAAGGTCTCTCCGCCCGAAGATGTCGCCGCTATAGTATTTGAACCAATTCAGGGCGAAGGCGGTTATGTCGTTCCGCCCAAGGGGTATTTAGAAGAGCTCGAAAAGCTTGCCAAGAAATACGGCATTCTTCTGGTCTGCGATGAAATCCAATCCGGGCTGGGACGGACCGGCAAGATGTTTGCTATCGAGTATACCAGCGTCAAACCGGATATAATTCTGGTTGCCAAGGGTATCGCGTCAGGATTGCCGCTCAGCGCCATGGTTTCCAAAGCCGAACTGATGACCTGGGGCCCAGGCGCGCATGCCAACACCTTCGGCGGTAACCCGGTTTCTTGTGCTGCCGCGCTGAAAACAATGGATATGCTGCAGGAATCGTTGGTTGAGAACGCTCGAGTGACTGGTGATTATCTGCTGAAACGGCTGAAAGGGTTGATGAATAAATACGACTTCATCGGCGACGTTCGCGGACGGGGTCTGATGTTAGGCGTGGAAATTGTCAAGGACCGCAAGACCAAAGCCAAAGATCCGGATCGGCGTAACAGTATCGTTCAGAAATGCTTCAAGACTGGGCTTCTGATTATCGGATGTGGTGAAAACACCATCCGCTGGTCGCCAGCGCTGATTGTTACCAAGAGCGATATTGACGTAGCCATGGAGATATTCGAAAAAGCATTAAAGAGTAAATAATTTTTATTATACTCTTTACTCCTTTGTGGTGAGGACTATGCATTTTATCCAAGGCAACGAAGCCTGCGTCCTGGGCGCCATGGCCGCAGGCTGCCGCTTTTATGCCGGTTATCCCATCACGCCTTCCAGCGAGATAATGGAACACATGGCGGCAAAACTGCCCGATGCCGGAGGTGTTTTTATTCAGATGGAGGACGAAATCGGCTCCATCGGAGCGGTAATCGGCGCCTCCTGGGCCGGAGCCAAGTCCATGACGGCCACATCCGGGCCGGGCCTGTCGCTGATGATAGAGAATATCGGTTATGCCATAATGACCGAAACGCCCTGCGTCATTGTCGATGTTCAGCGGGCCGGGCCATCCACCGGCCAGGCTACCAAGGTTGCTTCTGGCGATGTCATGCAGGTACGCTGGGGCGCGCACGGCGATTACGAAATCATTGCACTGTCACCCTGGTCGGCACAGGAGATGTATGACCTGGTCATCAGGGCGTTTAACCTGGCCGAGACCTACCGCATCCCGGTATTCCTGCTGGCTGACGAGGCAGTCGGCCATATTAGGGAAAACGTTAACCCACATAAGAAATTCCGAATAATTACGCGTCCGGTTAAATCTAAAATGCCGCCATTCGGCACCATAGCCGGTAATAAAGTTACGCCTATGCCGCGTTTTGGACAGGGGCTAAAACTTTCTGTTACCGGCTCTACCCACGACGAGTGGGGTTACCGCCGGACCCAATCTCCAGCCGCCCAGACCAAGCTGGTCGAGCGGTTCTGCAATAAGATAAAAGATAACGCCGACAAGATAATTGATTATCAGGAATATTTCATCCAGCCGGATACGGAAATACTGCTTATCGCCTACGGCATCACCGCGCGCAGCGCCTTGCGGGCTGTGGAACAAGCCCGGGAATCCGGCATCAAGGCCGGCCTGCTCCGGCTTCGGACGCTTTGGCCTATGCCGGAAAAGCGATTTGCCGCTATTGCCAGCCGGGTAAAAAGGATTATCGTGCCGGAACTTAACCAGGGCCAGTTGATACGCGAAGTCCAGCGCTTTACCGGTATCCCCACCATACCGATGAACAAGACCAGCGGCGAGGTTATTACCGCTAACGAAATATTCGAGGTTATAAATAATAATGCAAGATAAAATATCCGGCAATCTATCCAAATATATCCGCGCTAAAACGTTCCCGACGCCGTTCTGTCCGGGCTGTGGACACGGGATACTTATGCATGCGATACTCCGGGCCATAGATGAATTGAAATTGGATATTGATAGGATAGTATTTGTTTCCGGCATCGGTTGCGCTGCTTGGATACCCAGCCCGCACTTTGCCGCGGATACTATGCACACTACGCACGGCCGGGCGCTGGCCTTTGCCACCGGTATAAAAACAGTTAATCCCAAACTAAAGGTAATAGTAATCAGCGGCGATGGAGACCTCTCATCCATCGGAGGTAATCATCTTATCCACGCGGCCCGCCGTGATATCGATATTACCGTAATCTGCGCTAATAACTCCATATACGGTATGACCGGCGGACAGGTCGGGCCGACCACGCCGCATATGGCTAAAACTGTTACCACGCCCCGTGGTAATCCGGAAAAACCGTTTGACCTGTGCCGGCTGGCCAAGGGCGCCGGGGCCGGTTATACCGCCCGGGCCACCGTATCAGACGTCCGAGAACTGGTTAAATATATTAAGATTGGGATGAATCACAAAGGGTTTTCTTTTCTGGACGTCATATCGCCCTGCTATACCCAGTTCGGCCGGCGCAACCAGAATATCTGTGGTGATTCAGCGTCCCTGATGATTGGTAAAGTCAGGGATATGACTAGCGATACGCCGCAAGAGGATAAAATCTGCCTGGGAGAGTTTTAGACGCAGATTATTTTTAGTATTAAATTGATATGAAACGAATAGAAATCTGGATAGGCGGTATAGGCGGACAGGGCGTGGTATTTGCGGCCAACCTGCTGGGCCAGGCGGCCAGCCTGCAGTATCCTTATGTCGCCGCTACAGCCCATTACGGGCCGGAAAGCCGGGGCAGTATTACCTCAACCGAGTTGGTTATTTCCCGGACCAGAGGCATCAACTATCCTTACATCGAATCGCCTTCTATCCTGCTCCTGATGCACCAGAAGGCGTATGATTATATCGCACAGCATCCGGCTGAGTTCAAAAATACGCCTACCCATATTATATACGACAGCACCCTGGTCAATCGGCCCAAGCTGGCCAAGTCTTCGAAAACATCGGTTATCGGCATACCGGCCACCGGTATTGCTATGGATAAATTTAATAATACCGTTATTGCCAATCTTATCTTGGTCGGTAAGCTGGTCCAGGCTACGGGCATTGTCAAAAAAGGTAATGTTTTCAAGTTCGTCAAGGCGGACAAATCAGGCTCCCTCCAGGCATTGGAAATCGGCCTGTCAGCCAAATAACAACATTTTTAACAAAAATCAGTAAATAAAATGAACTTTTTGCCGTATTTTACGTTTAATATATATAGGGGGTGGTATTTCCCTAAGCTGATGCTACGGGAGGATTTACTTTAACAGGTATTAGGTAGTATATAGAATATAAATAACAGAATGGAGTGATATGAGAAAACTTTATCAGGTTATTGGCGGAATGATTATTTTAACAGGAATAGTAACAACGGTTAACAGCCAGACATATTTATCTCAGGCAACAGACGAAGTGGTTGTTACCGCAACCAAGACCGGGCATCAGGTCGAAGACATTTCCGGCGATGTTACGGTTATCAGTTCTCGTGAAATCAGCGAATCCAATGCCCAGACGGTTGACCAATTACTGGCCAACCAGGCCGGTATGAACGTTCAGGGCGGCGATTTTCCCGGTTCCAAGCCCCGGCTCGACGCTCGCGGCCTTTCCGGCAACTACGGAGCTCAGCGGGTGCTGGTGCTTATAGACGGCCGGCCGGTTAACGAGGAATATATGGGTGATGTTGATCTGCGGCTGATTTCGACCGATAATATCGAGCGAATAGAAATTGTGCGCGGACCGGCCTCGGCTCTTTATGGTTCCAGCGCCGTCGGCGGGGTGATAAACATCATTACCAAGTCGTATAAAGAAGGCCAGACGGCCGGACTCAAGACCACAGTGGGTAGTTTTAATACCTATAGCACCGCCGTAAACCACGGTCTAAACTTAGGTCGGATGGATTATTTCATCAGCGCCGGCGACCGTTCAACCGACGGTTACCTTAAAAACACTGACGGTTCGCCTAGGAACTGGGCTTCCCAAAACGCCTCAGCTAAGGCCAATTGGAAATTGAACGACCAGTCGTCCATAAACCTGGCTTTGGGCCGGGATGACGGGCGGGGACGCGAGGATAATTTCATCCGTAACCTGGCCACCGACTATATCAACCTTACATATAAGAATACTTGGTCTAAGGGTTCACCGTCTGATTTGGCAGTTCGGATTTACCGCAACGGGCTTGACCAGCAACTGGAATGGAAAGCTTTTCCCTTTACCGGCCGTTACGACCAATCCACTCTAGGCATCCAGGCCCAGCAGTCGCTCCAGCCGCTCAAGAACCAATTGCTGACCATCGGCGCTGACAGCAAGACCGAAGACGTTTTGGTTAAAGAGGCCAATGGAACGATAGACGAGATTATTAATTCGCAAGCTCTCTATGCCCAGGACGAAATATCGCTTATGCCCGGACCATCCGGCAACGCCATGATATTGACCTTAGGTCTGCGCTACGACCGGAACGAGGAATTTGGAAGTGAGCTTTCGCCCCGGGTAGGCGCGGTCTATCATCTTGACCAGAAAACCACTCTGCGTGCGGCCGTCGGCCAGGCCTACCGGGCTCCGGCGGTTTCGGACCTATACCTGCCGGTAACGCCTTACGGGCCGATAACATTCCAGGGCAATCCCGATCTTAACCCGGAAACATTATGGTCTTACGAAGTCGGCGCCGATTACAAACTAAACGCCGACCTGTCCGGACATCTGACCCTTTCCCGGTCCGCCTTAAAGGATGCTTGGGACTATATGCGCGATCCGGATAATATCTATCGCCCGCGTAATGTCACCCGGATGACGGTTGATGTCATCGAAGCCGAAGCCAAATACCGCGTCATTGAGCAGTTGGATATCACGGCTAATTACACCCTGAACGATGCCGTATATGAAAAGGCCGAGACCGACCCGGCTATTGAAGGCAAGCGCGTTGAGGAAATCCCGCTCTGGCAGTCCAGCCTGGGTCTGAGATTTCAGGCCAACAGCGTTACGGCGATAAATCTAAAGACTCGTATAACCGGACAGCGTTACACCGACCCGGCCAACACCGCCGCCAGCCGGCTAAATAAAAACGCCGTTACAGAATTAAACCTGTCTTCCGAAATAAATAAGACCAGCTCGCTCTTCATTGCGGTGCATAACCTGTTCAATCGCCAGTATAAAGAGGTGATAGATTATTATCAGCCCGGACGCTGGTTCGAGACCGGCTTTTCACTTAAGTTTTGATTGAATTTTGGGCGGTAATATTATATAAATGAAAAGATATGAGATATTATCTGCCGTTGCTGGTCCTGGTGCTGGTTTTTTTCGGCCACATATTTGCTGAGGATAACCCGGCTAAGGACAACAAGCCTGACCGAGCTGAGCAGTCAGGCGGATCGCTCTCGCCCACCGCTTTATCAGCAGTCACTCCTACTGCCGAGACCGAGATTCTGACCCTGTCGGCCGGCGAGCGGGTGATTTTTAATATTATTCGAGACGATAAGGGCGTGGTAAAAGACAAGCGAATAGACCGCATCGAGGTGGACGGTGTGCTGGCCAACCCGTCCTGGCCGCTGGAATTCTACGCCTGCGCCGAAAACAGCGGCAAGGAGCACGAAACGCTGGTAATAATGTTCTGTAAGCCGCAAAATCTGCATCTTGGGTTGATCCTTATGGGGCTCAAAGAAGAGCCGGACGAGCAGTCGCTCCAGGCGTTCGGCGACCCCAAACTGCCCGGCGGCGATATCGTCCAGGTCTTCATCGCCTGGCAGGATAAGGACAACAAGCCGGTCATTTACGCGGCCGAGGATTTAATCATCAATAATATAACAAAGAAACAGATGCCCCGGATCGGCTGGGCTTTCACCGGATCCAAGTTTGTAGATGACATTGACTATGATACCGGCCGGCCTACCGGACAAAAGATATACCAGGCTAACTACAGCAAAACCGTTATGGCCACCTGGCACGATTCCACCGCCATACTCAACGACCCCACCTCAGGCGGGCATTACTCGCCTTACACGGAAATCCTGCCCGAACGTGGTACCAGGGTGGTGGTTACCTTTAAGGTTCCAGACGAAAAAGAGTTGGTTCAGCTCAGGAAAAACCTCGAAGAAGAGATGAAATTACGTAAACAGCTCGAGGAGGAATACAAGAAGAAACAGGAAGAAGAAAAGTCCAAATCCCAGGTTCCAAATCCCAAATAATTAATAACAGCTTAATCTGCTCAATCAGCGTATAGTTCGGCTGTTAGAACAAAGTGAGTTATCAGCCGACTATACCTGGCAGTAATTCGTACCGCTTTTAGCGGAGCTCAAACTGCCAGCGTACAGAATTATGCTTGATTTTATCAAATCGGTTTCGAGACGGCTGGCCCGGCGGGTTATCTTTGCCCGTGCCTTCCAATGGGGCGCTTACGGTGCGGTCTTGGCAGTTTTATCGGCGTTGGCTTCCAAACTTATTATTCCCGATTCTCATCTTTTATTTTTCATATCTTATTTTTGCGTTACTTTAGGTTTGGTTATCGGTGTCGTTATCGGCATCATCAACCGTCCATCGCTTATGGATACGGCCATATTCCTGGACGAGAAACTGGCCGACAGAAATTATCTCAGCACCTTCGTCGAATGCGTCAATAAAGCATCGCTCAACCCGGTGGAAACAAAGCTGTTGGATAATTCCGGATTCCAAATCTCCGCTTTAACAATTGCTTATAAATACAGCAACCTGATAATGTTCTTGATCGCTGCCATCGTCCTGGTTATCATCCAGCAGACGCCGCTGCCTTCATTGGAAATCCAAAATCCAAAATCCGAAATCAGAAATAATGCCCAAATCTCAAATATAAAAACGGAAGTGAAAACACTGCAGGCTACAGCTGGTAATACAAGCAATGATTTGCTGGCCAAGATAGAGCAGCTGGTGCGTGAGATGGAGCAGGGCAGCGCAACGCCGTCCGCCATACTGGAGAAGATAAATGAATTCAGCCCGTCCGCCAGGGACTTGCCCCGGGACAGCCCGGACGCGGCCCGGATACGGGCGCTTCTTGACAAACTGCAGGAATATTATAAAATCGCCGAAAATAAGCAGGATACAGGTTTCTCGCGTGCACCGTCTTCAGCGGGACGAGCCAATGCCCAGGCCGGCTCGGGCGATACCAGCGGACAAACAACAGGTGATAATCAGTTGAATCAGCTTAATCCGCTTACTAAAGAACCAGAGGTGACCCCGGCGTACCTCAAGAAGATTTACGAAGAGGCTATTACCCGGCCTTCCTGGCCGGCTGAATATGACGAGGTGATAGAGAAATACTTTAAATAATGAAGTTACCCCGCAACTTAAAGTAAGTGCGGGGTCTAAGAGCCTATAACGCTCTATCGATGTCATTAAATGCCATCGCTATAGCTAACAGGCTCTAAGAGAAGAGGAGTGTTTTATGAAGAACGTATGGATAGTGGTGGTTCTGGTTTTAATCGGAGGGTTGATTGTCTGGTTGTCCACGGTGATACAGCCGATAAGCACGCCATCGGAGAAACCGGCGGTAGCCGAATCCCAAAAAGCGCCAGAGGCACAGCCGGTCAGCGCCCCGCAGCCGGTTGCGGCCAAGGCCGAGCCCAGCCCGTCCCGCAAACAGCTGGACGACATCTTCAACAAAGGGCTGAAATACTTTGTGTCCAAGCAATTGTCGGACGGTGCTTTCCCGGACCTCGAAGGCAAGTCCGATGTGGCCTTCACGGCTATGGGCCTGATAATCCTGGCCGAATCGCCCGAAGACACCCGCAAGCAGTATCAAGTGCAGATAGTATCGGCCGTCAACTACATCCTGCCTCGGCAGGAGCCCACCGGCGCGGTCATAGACGCCAAGAAATTCCCGGCCTTCGAAATTTACAAAACCTCGCTGGCCCTGGTGGCGCTTAAAACCGTCCAGCCATTTATGGAAAAGTCCGTAGCCGATAGGATAGAACCGGTGGTCAAGAAAGCTACCGATTACCTGACCAAGTCGCAATACGGGCCGGAATCGGCCGACAAGGACTTCGGCGGCTGGGGCTATGACGAAAAGAAGGGCAACCCCAACGCTAACCTGTCCACTACCGCCTACGCCATGGATGCCCTGCACCTGGCCGGGTTGGCCAAGGACAGCGATACCTATAAACGGGCCGTGGAATTCCTGGCCAAGATACAGGATTCCAGCGAATACAACAAGTTCCGGGCCACCGAGAATACCGGCGGGTTCGCCTATTCACCGGTCGAAAGCAAGGGCGGCGAAAAGACCACTCCGGACGGCAAAAAGGTTCTCGTTCCCTACGGCTCGATGACCTATGCCGGTCTGAAGAGTTTCATCTACGCCTATATTGATAAGAACGACCCGCGGGTCCAGGCCGCCTATAACTGGATAAGGTTAAATTACACATTGGACGAAAACCCCGGCCTGCGCACCGACGCCGAGCCCAACCTGGGCAAGCAAGGATTATTCTATTACTACCACACCTTTGCCAAATCGCTGGACGCCTACGGCGAAAAGACGTTAGTCACGGCCGACCCGTCTGTTGTTCCGGCAGGAAAGAAAGAGCATCTTTGGGCGAACGAGCTGGTCGACAAGTTAGCCGTGATGCAGAAGCCCGACGGCTCCTGGTCTAACGAAGTCAGCCGCTGGTGGGAAGACTTCGCGCCCCTGGCCACATCGTATAGCCTGATGTCGCTCAATATCTGCCGGAAGTGGACTGGGGATTAGAGGCGGTTTCCGCCATAGGCGTAAACAGACCACCCCCTACCCCTCCGGGGAGGACCCCCCTAGGGGTATATCCCCCCCGGGTTATCTATGGGGACGGCAAGTGCTTCCTTTGCCTCACATACCGTAAATCCCTTATGCCCGTGGCATAATGGACTTGTGCCACGTACATAATAGTCTTATGCCGGTGGCATAGTATATTTGTGCTACGTACATAATAGTCTTGTGCCGGTGGCATAGTATACTTATGCTACGTACATAATAGCCTTGTGCCGGTGGCATAATATACTTGTGCTACGTACATAATAGTCTTGTGCCGGTAGCATAGTATACTTGTGCTACGTACATAATGGACTTATGCCGGTGGCATAGCAGACTTATGCCGGTGGCATAAACGGTTTAAACCTATAGGAAGAGAGTTGGTTTTTGTGTTTTGCAGGCTTGTGCACTGAGAGCAAAGCCTCCCGCAGGGGCAATTTTTGTCACTTTGCTCCCAAAAACCCCGGATTTTAGGCAAAAAGTGCCGATTTTTGTCACTTCGGGATGCTAGACTGTTTTTACAGAAAACCAGCAAGCTTTGTTTTAGCGGATACAAACATCCTCTATGCTTTTTGACTTATCCCCACCACATATTGGAAACAGGTCAAAAGATGGCTTTATCATAAATTAACCCAATCTTTATCATTTCTTAACACGCTTTTTTTATAATACCGGCGTGTTAAATAGTAGTATGTATAACCGTATGAAAGGAGTCCACGTATGTTAAAGAAGGTATTGATAGTGGGGTTGATAGGTTCAATGGGTATTCTGGGGTGCGGCCGGGATGACGCGGCCAGGCAGGCGCGGAACGAAACCAAAACCAGCATTCAGATTAAGGGTTCGGATACCATGGTCAACCTAGTCCAGGCCTGGGCTGAGGTATTTATGAAGAAGAATCCCCAAAAACAGCTGGCCGTGACCGGCGGCGGTTCGGGCACGGGTATTTCCAGCTTAATCAGCAATACCTGCGATATTTGCATGAGTTCCAGGAACATCAAGGAAAAGGAAATCGCCCTGGCCCAGCAGAAGGGCGTGAATCCGTTTGAGATAAAGGTAGCCCTGGATGGGCTGGCCGTGGTGGTTCATCCGTCCAATCCGATCAGTAAACTGACCCAGGCCCAATTGGCAGACATCTTTACCGGTAAAATTGCCAGCTGGAAAGAGGTCGGCGGCAAAGATGCTAAAATCGTCATCCTGTCCCGCGAGGTTACCTCCGGCACGCATGTTTACTTTAAAGAACATATCCTGCGCAAAGGCATTGCCAACGGCCCGGAGGAATTTGCTTCCAGCGCTTTGATGCTGCCTTCTTCACAGGCCATCGCCGATGAAGTAACCAATAATCCCGATGCCATCGGTTATTACGGCATGGGTTATATCTCGGCCAAGCAGAAACCGATATCGGTGGCAAAGGATGAGAAATCCGAATATGAAGCGCCGACCACCGAGAATGTCATCAGCGGCAAGTATCCTATCTCCCGGCCGTTATTGCTTTATGTAAACGGCCAACCCAAGGGCCTGGATAAAGAATTCATAGATTTCGCGCTGTCGCCCGAAGGTCAGGAGATTGTAGTGAAGACGGATTTCGTCCCGGTGCAGGATAAACCGGTAAAATAAGCATTTATGCGCAAAATAAAGGAATTTGTTGTAGAGAAGCTCATTTTTCTTTGCGGCATTGCCTCGATAATCTTTGTTGTCCTGATTCTTTTGTTCTTGTTGAAAGAAGGATTATCCCTTTTTGAATACGTCGGTTTCGGCGATTTTGTGTCCGGCCGCAAGTGGTATCCCATTTCAGAGCCGCCCCTGTTGGGTATTCTGCCGCTGATTTTGGGTTCGGTGGTGGTGACCATCGGCGCGGCAATCATATCCGTGCCCATCGGCGTGGCCTGCGCCATTTACATCGCCGAAGTGGCGCCGGCGAGAATAAAGGATATCCTTAAGGCCGGTATTGAACTGCTGGCCGCCATACCATCAGTGGTGTTGGGGTTTATCGGTATGGTCACCCTGGTGCCGCTGGTCAAAAGCGTTTTCCAACTGCCCACCGGGCTGACGGCCTTATCCGGCTCGATTATGCTGGCCTTTATGGCCATGCCGACCATAGTTTCGATTGCCGAAGACGCGCTTTATTCCGTGCCCAAGAGTTATAAAGAAGGCGCCTTCGCGTTGGGCGCCACCCATTGGCAGACCATCTGGCGGGTGATTCTGCCGGCCGCCGCGCCCGGAATCCTGGCCGCGGTCATGCTGGGCATCGGCCGGGTGGTGGGCGAGACCATGGCCGTGATGATGATTACCGGCAATGCGGCCAGCATCCCCAATGGATTCCTGCAGCCGGTCCGGACAATGACCGCGACCATCGCGGCTGAGATGGGCGAATCAGTGGTGGGCAGCGAGCATTACTTCGCCCTGTTCGCCATCGGGTTGATACTTTTTGTAATCAGTTTTGCCATTAATTTAACGGCTGATTTATTCTTGCACAGGAAAAGACAATGATGATGAAACCGAAAATAACCCAGAAAATCGCCTTCTTCTTTTTCCTGTTGGCGACTCTTTTAATCGTCATCCCGGTCGGGCTGATAGTCTTTATCATTGTTGTCAAAGGCGCGCCGGCCATCAGTTGGGATTTCCTTTTCAGCATGCCCAAAGACGGCATGCGCGCCGGCGGCATCTTCCCGGCCATCATCGGAACGATATGCTTGGTGGTGGGCTCAATTGCCTTTGCCTTGCCGATAGGGGTTCTGGCGGCAATTTATCTGAGCGAATATTCCAAGGACAATTTATTGACCAGAATAATCAAACTGGCTATCGTCAACCTGTCCGGAGTGCCCTCGGTGATATTCGGCCTTTTTGGATTGGCTTTATTCGTGGTTTTTCTGGGGTTCGGCGCGTCGATTCTGGCCGGTTCGCTGACATTGGGAATAATGGTCTTGCCCATAATTATAGCGGCTTCCCGCGTGGCGCTGGAAAGCGTACCGCAATCGTTCCGGGAAGTCAGCCTGTCCTTGGGCGCTAGCAAGTGGCAGACTATCCGGCATATCGTCCTGCCCAACGCCATTCCCGGCATAATGACCGGCACGATTTTAGAGATCGGCCGGGCGGCCGGCGAAACCGCTCCGATATTATTCACCGTGGCGGCTTTTTACCTGCCCCAGTTGCCCAAATCAATATTCGACCAGGCCATGGCTTTGCCCTATCACCTTTATGTCATATCCACCCAGGTGCCCAATGTGGACGAGAAAATCAGGTATGGTACGGCTCTGGTCCTGCTGACCCTGGTATTGTTCGTTAATTTAATCGCCATTATTATCCGTTATAAACTGAGGAAGAGGAAAAAGTGGTAAAATTCGACGTAAAGAACTTTAACGTCTGGTTTGATAAGGTTCAGGCCTTAAAGGATATTAATATCCAAATCCGGGCCAATGAAATACTGAGCATTATAGGCCCGTCCAACAGCGGCAAGACTTCGTTTCTGCGGTCGCTTAACCGAATGAATGAAATCGAAACCAGCGCCAAAACCGGCGGCGTGATTGAATTGGACGGCCAGGATATTAAAGACATGAATATAGAACTGCTCCGCAAGAAGGTGGGGATGGTATTTGCCCTGCCGCTGCCGCTGCCTTTATCGATATTCGATAACGTGGCCTACGGCGCCCGGATGCACGGGATAAAAAACAAGCAGAAGCTTCAGGAGATTGTTGAGCGGGCGCTGAACCACGCTTATATCTGGGATGAAGTCAAGGACCGGTTGGATGAATCGGCGTTCAAGCTGTCCGGCGGGCAGCAACAGCGGCTGTGCATTGCCCGCACCCTGGCGGTTGAGCCGGAGGTAATTCTGTACGACGAGCCCTGCTCCGGCCTGGACCCGATTTCCACCGCCAAGGTGGAGGAAACCATGCTTCAGCTTAAAAAGGATTACACCATCGTGCTGGTGACCAATAACGTCAAGCAGGCGGCCCGGGTGGCCGACCGGACGGCGTTTTTCCTGTCCGGCGAACTGGTTGAGCTGGATAAGACCGATAAAATATTTACATCTCCGTCCGACCAGCGAACCGACGGTTATGTCAGAGGAAAGTTCGGATAAATGGAAAAGATATCAGTCAAAGATTTGAAC
The DNA here is from genome assembly GCA_041658285.1 of Candidatus Brocadiia bacterium. Taxonomy (NCBI): domain Bacteria; kingdom Pseudomonadati; phylum Planctomycetota; class Candidatus Brocadiia; species Candidatus Brocadiia bacterium. The sequence goes on along the minus strand of JBBAAP010000008.1, from coordinate 63,652 downwards.
CTGTGGTATGGCAGCTTCCAGGCCTTGAAGGATGTCAATGCCAAGTTCGAGGAAAAGACCATTACGGCCATTATCGGGCCTTCCGGCTGCGGCAAGTCCACCTTGCTTCGGGTCTTAAACCGGATGAACGATTTGGTCGAAGGCGTGTGCACCACCGGGGAAGTGCTGGTTGACAATGAAAATATCATCGATCCGGAGACCGACTTGGTAAGATTGCGCAAGAAAGTGGGTATGGTATTCCAGCGGCCCAATCCGTTTCCGTTATCAATTTATAAAAATGTAATCTTTGCCGAGAAGATTCACTGCGATTCCGACAAGAATTATTGCGATGAGGTGGTGGAGCGGAGCTTAAAGTCGGTTCTACTGTGGGATGAGCTTAAGGACAAACTCCACGAGTCGGCATTAAGCCTGTCCTTGGAGCAGAAACAGCGGCTGTGCATTGCCCGGTTGATTGCCGCCAGGTCGGAAGTGGTGCTTATGGACGAACCCTGCTCGACCCTGGACCCGCAGTCGACCATGCGTATCGAGGAGCTGATGCGCGAACTCAAGAAAGATTATACCATCGTGATTGTCACGCACAATATGCAACAGGCGGCCCGGGTATCCGATGACACCGCTTTTATGCTTTTGGGCGAGTTGATAGAATTTAACAAGACCAGTCATCTATTCACCCATCCGCATGATAAGCGGACTGAGGATTATATTACCGGCCGGTACGGCTAAGCGGTAAGCGGGCGTTGCGTCCAGCCCGACGGCTTATGGGCTTGTTAACCGGATATGTGCCTGCGGCATTTGATATTTTGCCTGATTTTATTCCAACTGAGGCGGATTGATGATATGATAATATTACGAAAAGGAGATTAAATAATATGGAACGACATTTTGACCAGGAGACGACAAGGATTAACGAAAAACTCATCCGGATGGCCAGCATCGTGGAGGAAATGATACGCATTGCCGTCAAATCACTGATTGACCGAAACAATTCCGTTATTGAGACGATCAACCCCAAGGAAAAAGAGATTAATAAATTACAGATAGAAATAGACGACGATGTGGTGACGCTTATCGCCCGGATGCAGCCGGTGGCCACGGACCTGCGTTTCCTGATCGCGGCTTCCAAGATTAACAGCGACCTGGAGCGGATTGCCGACCAGGTTATTAATATTGGACAGAACACCGTAATTTTGCTACAATACCCCCAATTAAAACCGCTGGTGGATATTCCGATAATGGCTGATATTGTCCAGCAGATGGTGCGTGAAAGCCTGGATGCCTATATCCATAAGGATGTGGAAAAGGCTCAAAAGGTGCTTAATTCGGACGACAAGGTGGATGCTCTTAAAAACCAGGTTTTCAGGGAGTTATTGACCTATATGATATCCGACCCCAAGACAATCCAGCCGGCGCTTTGTTTGATACTCATTGCCAGGAATCTGGAACGAATCGGCGACCATTCCACCAATATCGCCGAAGAGGTCATTTATATAGTCCAGGGGCGCGATGTCAGGCATCACCACGAGGAACAGAAGCGGAAATGAAAACCGTACTGGTCATAGACGACGAAAAGGACCTGGTCAAGCTGGTGGACCATCACCTGGGCAAGGAAGGCTATTTGGTCATCGGCGCCCGTGACGGTGCCGAAGGCCTGGAGGTTGCCCGCAAGCACAAACCTGATTTAATCCTGCTGGACATCATGATGCCCAGGATGGACGGCTGGGATGTCTGCAAAAAACTCAAATCCATGCCCGGGACATCGCAGGTTCCGGTGATAATGCTGACGGCCCGGGCCCAGGAAACCGATAAGGTTCTGGGGTTGGAACTGGGCGCGGACGACTACATCACCAAGCCGTTCAGCCCGCGCGAACTGGTGGCACGGGTCAAGGCCGTGCTCAGGCGTTTTGAGGCGTGTGAATTCAAGGAATCATTGAAGGTGGGCGACATCGACATAGACTATAAAGGCCGGACCGTGACGGTTAAGGACAAAAGGGTCGAGCTGACCAACACCGAGTTTAACCTGCTTTGGCATCTGGTCAACCGCCGGGGCGCGGTGATTTCGCGCGACGACCTGATTTCGGCCGGCCGGGGCGACGACGCCGCCGTGATTGACCGGACCATAGACGTCCATATCGCCGCGCTCAGGAAGAAACTGGGCAAGTCCGGCAGGCTTATCGAAACCGTTCGGGGCGTGGGCTATAAATTCACAGAAACAAACGATGCTTAAAAACAGCCTGTTTGCTAAACTTTTCTTTACTTACCTCACCCTGATTGTTATCTCTTTGATAACCTTGTCGCTTATCGCCATTAACCTGTTTACCAATACTTATTTTGAAGAAGTCAACCAGCATCTGGATAATACCGTTAAACTGGTCGGGATTCTGGTGAGCGATGTTGAGGGAAAAGGGCAATCGCTTGATGCCAAAATCAAAGAATTGGGCAAGACCGTCCGGACCCGGATAACCATCATTGATAAAGACGGTAAAGTATTGGCGGACTCGGATGGAAATATTTCCGCAATGGAAAATCATAATAACCGGTCTGAAGTGATTGATGCACGGCGATCAGGAGCGGGTCATAGCACCCGTTTCAGCCATACGGTTTCGATTGATATGCTATATCTGGCCCATCCGCTTAATCCGGACGACCCGAGCGGTAAAATCATCCGGGTGGCTCTGCCGCTGCACCAGATTAAACTTATTACCCATCAAATCTATAGAATGGTTGGGATTATTTTCCTGGTTTTGGTCATTATCGCTTTCCTGATGGGATTCTGGATTATCCGGAAGATTGTCCGCCCGGTCAACCAGATGGTCCGGACGGCGGAATTAATCTCTCGAGGGGACTTTAGCGCTAGGGTTCAGGCTACCCCAAATGATGAGATTGGGAAACTGGCGCAGACTATTAACCTGATGGGAGATGATCTCCAAAAACGTTTCTCGGAAATCAGCCGCGAAAAAGCGAACCTTAATATCGTTCTTTCCAGCGTCCGCGAAGGCGTTATCGCCGTTGACACCAACCAGAAAGTCATCTTTGCCAATACTGCCGTCGGTAATCTTTTTGCCGTTGACGCCAGTCAAATCGTGGATAAATATCTCTGGGAAGCCATCCGCGACAACAAGCTTGTCAGTTTCGTCAAGGAATGTCTGGCCCAACCGTCCGTAGTCCTGGACCATAAAGACATCACCTCGTCGTCCGATAAGCCCCTGAGGGTTTATTGCACGCCCATAAAAGAGACGCCGGGCAGTTTTCTGGTGGTGATCTATGACATCAGCGAATCCCTGAAATACGAGCAATTGCGCAAGGATTTCGTGGCTAACGTATCGCACGAACTGCGCACGCCGCTGACTTTTATCAAAGGGTATGTGGAAACGCTCAAAGAAGATAATCTTAATGATAAGGGAAAAACGCGGGAGTTCCTGGATATCATAGATAAGAATGTCCGGCAACTGGCTAATCTGGTGGGAGACCTCCTGGAATTATCGCGGCTGGAATCGCGGCAAGGCATTGCCCGCATCAGGCCGATAAAACCGGCAAAAGTTATTGATGATGTGGTTGACTATTTCCGTCCGGCCATAGAAAAGAAACAACATACGGTTATAAGAAACATACAGGCGGATTGCCCGGAAATACCGGTTGATCCGGATATGCTGGCAAAAGCCGTGGGTAATCTGCTGGACAACGCCGTCAAATACACGCCCGACAACGGCCGGATAGGTATTAAAGCCGACTTCGACGGTTCCGTCCTGCGCATCGAAGTGTCTGATAACGGCATCGGCATACCGGCCGACGACCTGCCCCGGATATTCGAGCGGTTTTACCGGGTGGATAAGTCACGTTCCCGCGAGATGGGCGGCACCGGGCTGGGCCTGGCCATCGTTAAGCACATCGTCCAACTGCATCACGGAACGGTTTCGGTCCGGAGCCAGTCCGGCCAAGGCAGTGTTTTTACCATAATATTGCCGATAAGATGAAAAACCGGTAAATATTTGCCTGATAATTTCTTGGATTGGGTATTAATACACAGTTAGGCCGGGTGCCCGAAGCGGAAAGATAACCCTCGCTAAAGCATAATATATTAATTTGTTTTATTTTCTTTGACTTGGGCGGTTTTTTATATAAGAATTCTCTGGGATTGAGCCCAGCTTTACGCTCAACCCGCCTGTAACAGTATAATTTTTAGAGCCGAAAAGCCGGAGGCGCGGCGTCGGAGGGGGTATTGATATGTTCGGTTCCTTGATAAGCAATAAAGGGTTTTTCGAGATGTTTGAGAAGTCGGCGGCTAACGTCTCGGCCGGGGCTAAGGCGTTGGCCGACCTGATGAAATCTTACCCGGAATCGTTGGGCGAAAATGTTAGTATTCTTAAAGATATCGAGCATCAGGGTGACACTTTTACCCACCAGACTATCGAGATGCTCAACAAGACATTTGTTACGCCCATCGACCGTGAGGATATCCATCAGTTGATTACCAAGCTGGATGACGTTCTGGACCTGATGGACGGAGCCAGCGGGCGGTTGGCGCTGTATAAGGTTGAGGCGATTACGCCTGAGGCTAAGGATTTTGCGGAACTGTTAATCAAGGCGACGGATATCCTGGCCCACGCCGTTACTTGCCTGCGTAATTTGAAGAATGTTAAGGATATGTCCGCCCATTGCGTGAACGTCCATACCATTGAAAATGACGGCGACCAGCTCCTGCGCAAGGCCATGAGCGCTTTGTTCGAAAAGGAAAAGGATAATCCCATCAACGTAATTAAATGGAAGGAAATCTACGAAGACCTGGAGACGGCCATTGATTATTGCGAGGACGTGGCTAATGTGATTGAATCGATTGTTTTGAAGTATTCATAAACCTAACCTGACAAGGAGCGTTTGGTTTGACTATAGTTGTCATCATCATAGCCGTGGCACTGGTATTCGACTTCGTAAACGGGATGCATGACGCGGCTAATTCTATAGCTACGGTGGTATCCACCCGGGTGCTTTCGCCCAGATGGGCCGTGGGCTGGGCGGCTTTCTTTAACTTCATCGCATTCCTTTTCTTCGGCCTGCACGTGGCCAATACTATCGGTACGGGTGTGGTCCACCCCGAGGCCATAAATACCGCCGTCATCGCGTCCGGATTAATCGGGGCTATCGTCTGGAACTTACTCACTTGGTATGCCGGACTGCCGGTCAGTTCTTCGCACGCCTTGGTAGGCGGACTGTTAGGTGCCGCGATAACGCATGCCGGTTTCGGTGTGGTGATACTGGGTAAGTTCCTGTGGATATGTGCCTTCATAGTGCTGTCGCCGCTTCTGGGGTTGGTGTTCGGCTATATTTTTATGATCATCGTCCTGTTGTTGTTCCGCAACTCCACTCAGGCCAAGGTGGATAAGCATTTCCGGCGGCTCCAGCTGGTGTCGGCCTCGGCCTATAGCTTGGGGCACGGCGGCAACGACGCCCAGAAAACGATGGGTATTATCGCGGTGCTGTTATTTGCCTGGCAAACCAAGGTGGCCCAGGAAGCCGGATTGCCGTTGCCTAAGTTCGAGGTGGCGTTATGGGTGGTTCTGGCCTGCCACGGGGCCATGGGGTTGGGCACACTTATGGGCGGTTGGCGTATCGTCAAGACCATGGGCCAGAAGATAACCCAATTGCAGCCGGTGGGTGGTTTCTGTGCTGAGACAGCCGGAGCGGCTATGCTCTTCAGTGCTACATTATTAGGTATACCGGTCTCGACGACGCATACCATAACCGGTTCTATAATCGGTGTGGGTGCGACCAGGCGCTTGAGCGCCGTGCGCTGGGGCGTGGCTCAAAAAGTGGTTTGGGCCTGGGTGCTGACTATACCGGCTGCGGCCGTCGTTTCGGCTCTGAGTTATCTTATCCTGAAAAACCTGATTTAATCCTGCCTTAAGATACTGCGTTTAACTTTGTCTTGATACGATATAATCAGCTAAATCAATCAGCGGTTTTGCCTTTGGTCCGAATGATTTGAGAGAGATTTTGGCCCTGGTTATCAGTTGCACGGCTTCGGTTTCGGCAGACCTTACGCCTTTGAGCGCTGGGTAGGTGAGTTTGTTTTGCTGGCGGTCTTTGCCCGGGGTCTTGCCCAATTTATTCTTTTCGCCGATTACGTCCAGGATGTCATCGACTATCTGGAAGGCTAGGCCTAAGTTTTGCCCGTAGTCGGTGACGCGGGCGAGTGATGCCTTATCGGCGTGGGCGACTACGGCGCCCATCCGGCAGGCGGCGGTAATGAGCGTCGCGGTTTTAAGAAGATGCGTTTTGCCGCAGAGGTTCAGCGCGTTCGGAGCGGAATGTTTTTGCTTCAATAATAGAGGAGCGGTGATATCCAGCACCTGGCCGCCGACCATACCGGCAGAACCGGAGGCTACGGATAGTTCTTCCACCAGAGCCGGGACTAATTTTTTATCAGCGATTTTCTGAGTTACTAGTTGGAATGCGTAGGTGAGCAACGCGTCGCCGGCCAGGATGGCTATGGCTTCGCCGTAGACCTTGTGGCAGGTGGGCTTGCCCCGGCGTAGGTCGTCGTTATCCATAGCCGGCAAATCGTCATGTATCAGGGAGTAGGTGTGGACTAGTTCCAGGGCGCAGGCGGCGGGCATTATCTTGGGTTCCGGTACGCCGAGCATCCGGCCGGTAAGCAAGGCCAGGATGGGCCTGAGCCGCTTGCCGCCGGCCATAACGCTGTAGCGCATGGCGTCGTGTATCGGTTTGGGGAACGAGCCCTTGGCCGGCAGGTAATTGCCCAGTGCGGAATCCACCTTACGACGCAGGGTTTCCAGTATTTTCATATTTCCGATTTTACCACAGAGACACTAAGAATACAAAGAATACAGAATAAAAAATATTTTATTTGGCTTCGTGCTCTTAGTGCCTTTGTGGTGAAAATTATTTGGCGTTTTTATCTTTATCGGAGGCCTTATAGGTTTTGTTCCTGAAGGTGCCGCCGGTGACTTCGGCCAGACGGCGCATCAGGTAGATGTTGACCAGGGTTTGGACCCCGGTATTTTCAGCGGCCGGGTCCGCGGCGCCTACAGCAATGGTATTTATTTTTATGTGGCGCAGGTCGTGCAACTTGCGGACGTGGTTGATGATATCGTCCGGCGCCTGTATTTTGCCGACCGTGGGCTGGCCGTCTGTGAGCAGGAAGATGGTGTCGGCGCCGCTGATTACTTTATCGACGGTGACGTGGGGTTTCTTGTCGCCGGTGGCCACCTTTTTGGGTTCGTCCTTGCCTTTGTCGGGCGTGTTGCCGGCCGATTTGACCATTTTGTAGGCGGCTTCGAGTGCGTCGGACATGTTGGTGCCGCCGCCCGGGCCCTTGGCATCGACGGCGTTTATGGCTTCCAGCTTGTTCTCATTGGTGGCCGGGACCAGTTCGTTTTTCCAGACTTCCACGCCGCCGCTGTAGAAGATGATGGAAAAATGGACCCGGGGGTCGAGATTATAAATGGTCTTGATTGATTCTTTTTTGACGGCGGCGCTCCGGGTTTTGGGGATGCGGCTGTCCACTTCTTTTTTCTTGTTCTGGAGCGCTTCCGGGATGGGTGCAACCGATGGTTCGGTGGACGGGCCGGCGGCGTTGGGCTTTTCCTGACCGGTGGTGACCGGCTTGGCCTTTTCGGTCTCGCTTTCCTTGGCGGTGGTATTGTCTTCGGGCGGCTCATTACTTTCCCAAGCCATGCTGCCGGAGACATCGATGACGAAGATGATCCGGTCGGAATTGATTTTTATCTTGTAATATTCGCCCAGGTTGATTACGGACTGGGTCTGGTTGGAATTTTCCTGGGATTGCGCTTCGGCCGGAGCATCCTTGGTCAGCTCTTTTATCAACTCGAGCATTTGGGAGAGGACGAGGGCTTCTATATTCTTATTGCGCAGGATGGCCTGTTGCATCGGCTTGACGCTGTCCGGCGATTTTATCTTGCGCAGGTATTCAATGGCGGCCAGCTTGACTTCCCAGGCGCTGTCAGTGGTCAGTAGGTTACAGGCGGGCTGGATGCCTTCCGGCCAGTTGAGTTTGGTCAAGGATTCAAGCGCGGACATTTGCAGGGCCGGTTCCTTGTCGCTGAGCAGGCCGGTTAGGGCCTGGGTTGCGGCCGGGTTATTGATGCCGCCCAGGGCGCGGACGGCGTAAAACCTGGTCCGCCAGTTGGATTTGGCATCGCCGGCCTTTTTGAGGAGGATGTCTATGGCTTTGTCGGTGGTGAGTTTTCTCAGGCCGTTTACACAGGCATCGATGACGTCGATGCTGACCCGCTCCTCGGCCTTGCCTTCATTGCTGCGGGCGATTTCGGCAGTTAGTTGTTCAATCAGCAGTTTGGCCGCCTCGACCTCGGTTTTATGAGAGATGCTTTCGGCCAGGCGGGCAGTGCAGGCGGCGCGCTTCTTATCGGCGTTGCTCTTGGAGTTATCGTTGAATTCCTGCTTGGCGCCGGCCCAATCCGGTTCTTTCGCGGCCAGTGAAAACAGCGCGGATAGGCAAATACCCGTTATGATGAGAATAGGAATATTCTTGGTCGAGCTCATATATGTAAGTCAAACATAAAACCGCATAGGGCACAATAATAATAAAAAGGGGCGCCTTTCGGGACCCCTTTACTTTAATCAATCTGTGTAATCTGTGGTTTTACTTAGCCTCGAATTCGGCATCGATGACATTATCATCGCCGCCTTTTTTGTCGTCTTTTTTGCCTTTTCCGCCCGCGGGTGGTTGGTCGTCCTGAGGCGGCATTCCGGCTCCGCCGGCGAATCCGTCGGGACCTGCTGTTGGGTTGCCTGCAGGACCTGCGCCAGCTCCGCCCCTTGCCTTGGCCGCTTCTTCATACAGGCGCTGGGCCAGGGTGTGGCTGGACTTGGTCAGGTCTTCCATGGCTTTCTTTATTTCATCAACATTGTCTTTATCTTTGACCTTTTTGATGTTTTCCAGAGCAGACTGGATTTTGGTTTTTTCATCCGCGGATACCTTATCGCCCAGATCAACCAGGTTTTTCTCGGTGGAGTAAATTAACTGGTCAGCCTGGTTGCGGGCTTCGGCCAGAGCCCGGCGCTGTTTGTCCTGCTCGCCGAACTTTTCGGAATCCTTGACCATTCGCTGGATATCCTGCTCGGTGATGCCCGATGATGATTGTATTTGGATGGCCTGTTTCTTACCGGTGGCTAGGTCTTTGGCGGCGACGTTGAGGATACCGTTGGCATCGATGTCAAACGCCACCTCAATCTGGGGTATGCCGCGCGGCGCGGGCGGCAAGCCGGCCAAGCGGAAGCGTCCGAGCGTCCGGTTATCACTGGCCATATCGCGTTCGCCCTGCAAAATGTGTATTTCCACCTCGGTCTGGCTATCGGCCGCGGTTGAGAATACCTCTTTTTTGGAGGTGGGGATAGTGGTATTTCGTTCAATTAGCGGTGTGCGTACGCCGCCAAGGGTTTCGATGCCAAGGGTTAGCGGTGTGACGTCAAGGAGCAGGACGTCCTTGACCTCGCCCTTTAACACAGCGGCCTGGATAGCCGCGCCGACGGCTACTACTTCGTCCGGGTTAACGGACTTGTTTAATTCCGTTTTCTTGAAGAATTCTTTGCACAGGTCTTGGACCATGGGGATTCTGGATGAGCCGCCGACCATAACGACTTCGTCGAGGTCTTCAGCTTTGAGTTTGGCGTCTTCCAGGGCCTTATGGCATGGTTCCAGCGACGAGCGGAGCAGGTCGCCTATGAGTTTTTCCAAAGTGGCCCGGGTGATGGTCATAGTCAGGTGTTTTGGCCCGGTGGCATCGGCCGTAATGAAGGGCAGGTTGACCTCGGTTTGTAGCGATGAAGAGAGTTCGCATTTGGCTTTTTCAGCGGCTTCTTTCAGGCGTTGTAACGCCATCTGGTCACGCCGCAGGTCAATACCTTCCTTTTTCTGGAACTCTTCAGCGATGTAGTTCATAACCCGCTGGTCGAAATCGTCGCCGCCCAGGTGGGTGTTGCCGTTGGTGGAAAGCACCTCGACCACGCCGTCGCCTACTTCCAGGATAGAGACATCAAATGTGCCGCCACCCAAATCGTAGATGGCGACCTTTTCGTTCTTTTTCTTATCCAATCCGTAGGCCAGCGCCGCCGCAGTGGGTTCGTTGATGATTCTAAGGACGTTCAGGCCGGCGATGCGTCCGGCGTCTTTGGTAGCCTGGCGTTGGCTGTCGTTGAAATAAGCCGGCACGGTGACGACTGCGTCGGTTATGGTTTCGCCCAGATAGGCCTCGGCGGTTTCCTTGAGCTTAGCCAGGACCATGGCCGATATTTCCGGAGGGGTGTATTGTTTGCCCCGGGACTCGACTTTGACCAGGTCGTCCGGTCCGCCGATGACTTTATAAGGGACCATCTTTTCTTCCTGGGCTACCTCGTTGCGGCGACGGCCCATAAAGCGCTTTATCGAATAGATGGTATTAGTCGGGTTGGTGATGGCTTGACGGCGGGCTAATTGCCCGACCAGGCGCTCGCCTTTGTCAGTAAAGGCCACGATTGAAGGCGTTAACCGGCCGCCTTCGGCATTGGTTATAACCGTAGTTTCGTTGCCTTCTCTAACCGCAACTACTGAAAGCGTAGTTCCTAAATCAATTCCGATTGCTTTTGCCATAATTTTATCCTTTCTTAGAGTAGTTTTTTAATCCTAACGAGTCCACACCTTGACTGGATGACTCCCGCTATTAAATTTCAATCATATTTTATACCAAATTTCTAATAGTCTGTCAATATTTTTAATTTTACATGAAATATCCGAATGAGAGGTTCGGGTGTTTTTGGTTGACAATACCGCGAAAAATGGTATAAATCCGAGTAATAATTAATAAAGGAAGGTGGCTTATGGAAATGAAGCGAGTATCCGGAAAGAAAAAGGGCAGCCTGACACTTTACGCCCTAAGCACCTGTATTTGGTGCCGTCGGGTAAAGGAGTTACTCAACAGTATGGGTGTGGAATACGATTATGTAGACGTGGACCTGCTGGAAGGGGAGGATAAGAATAAGGCCACGGAAGAGATAAAGAAGTGGAACCCTAAAATGTCGTTTCCTAATTTGATAGTGAATAACCAAAAGTGTATTGTAGGTTTTGATGAACCTCAGATAAAGGAAGCGTTAAAATAATGAGTTCGGAAATAAACGTAACAACGGTCGAAGTGGACAACCTTTATGCTAAATTAAAAAAGGAAGCGGAGGCATCCGGGTATTACTTGAATCCAGATGTGGAGTTCGCCAAGGCTTTGGTGCGCAGTTTAATTGTAAACGAACGGCGTTATGGCTATTGGGCTTGCCCGTGCCGCCTGGCTACCGGCCGGAAGGCCGAAGATCTGGATATTATATGCCCCTGTGATTACCGTGACGCGGACGTGGCTCAATACGGCGCTTGTTATTGCGCGCTTTATGTTTCTCAGAAAGCGGCTAAAGGCGAACAGAAGGTTGCTTCCATACCGGAGCGTCGTTTGACGCCTGAGGAAAGGAAGACGAAGATAGAAGAGTCGAAGAAACCGGACAAAAATAAACTAACCCAATTATCGTTACCGGTCTGGCGCTGCAAAGTATGCGGATACCTGTGCGCTCGGGAGGAGCCGCCCGATATTTGCCCGATATGCAAGGTTAAGAAAGACCGATTTGAAAGATTTATATAGATTAATTATAATAGAGATGAAAGGAAATATGTAATATGCAGTTAAAAGGAAGTAAGACTGAGAAGAATTTATTGACCGCATTTGCCGGGGAGTCGCAGGCCCGCAATCGTTACACGTATTTTGCCAGTGCGGCCAAAAAGTCTGGTTACGAGCAAATAGCCGCTATATTTGAGGAAACTGCCGAGAATGAGAAGGAGCACGCCAAGATATTCTTTAAGTTTCTGGATGGCGGCGAGGTGGAAATCAGCGCGTCATTCCCGGCTGGAGTTATCGGCGATGTGGCGTCGAACCTGAAGGCGTCGGCCGACGGCGAAAAGATGGAGTGGGGGACATTATATCCCGCCGCAGAAAAGATAGCTCGGGCAGAGGGATTTACCAAGGTTGCCGATATTTTTAAGGAAATTGCCGAAGTGGAAGCCGAACACGAGAAACGTTACCGGGCGTTGCTGAAGAATGTAACCGAGGGTAAGGCGTTCAAAAAGGATAGAGCGGTCAGGTGGCGATGCCGGAACTGCGGTTATGTGCACGAAGGCAAGGAAGCGCCTAAACTATGCCCGGCCTGCGCCCATCCGCAGAGTTATTACGAAATAGCGGCAGATAATTTTTAACCAAACATGTTTCTTCCGACAACCCGCCAGGAAATGGTATGTCTGGGCTGGGACAAGCTGGATATTATCCTGGTGACCGGTGATGCTTACATAGACAGTTCGTATTCCGGCGTTGCTGTAATAGGCCATGTTTTAGCGGATGCCGGATACAGGGTGGGTATCATTGGGCAACCTGATATAAGGAGTGATAAGGATATTGTTCGGATGGGCGAGCCGGAGCTTTTCTGGGGAGTTACGGCCGGCGCGATTGACTCGATGGTGGCTAACTACACGCCGCTTAAAAAGCCGAGGCGTGAGGATGACTTCACTCCGGGCGGGCAGAATACTAAACGTCCTGATCGGGCCAGCATCGCTTATGCAAATCTGATAAGAAGATATTTTAAAAATACCAAACCTATTGTCTTAGGTGGGATTGAGGCCAGCCTCAGACGTATTTCCCATTATGATTACTGGGACGACAAGATAAGAAAATCCGTACTCTTTGACGCCAAGGCCGATATTCTGGTTTATGGTATGGGTGAGCGGGCAGTGCTGGAGCTGGCTGGGCGGCTAAAGAATGACCAGGATTTCCGGGATATCCGAGGCATATGTTATATCGGACAGGAACTTAAAGACGGTTATCTGGTTTTACCGGCGCATGAGCAGGTTAAAAACGATAAAAATAAATTAATAGAGATGTTTCATACCTTCTACGCCAATAACGATACGATTACTGCTAAAGGACTTTGCCAGAAACAGGATACCAGGTATTTGATTCAGAATCCGCCGGCCGAACTTTTGAGCACTGCCGAACTGGACAGGATATACGAGTTTGATTACGAGAATGCGGTGCATCCTTATTATTTGAAAGAGGGAAAAGTTAAGGCGTTAGAAACCATAGAGTTTTCCATAACCAGCCATCGGGGATGTTACGGCGAGTGCAACTTTTGCGCTTTGGCCGTGCATCAGGGCCGTACCGTTGTCTCGCGAAGCGAGGAATCGATTATCCGGGAAGCCGAGATGATTACCGGGCAAAGCAGATTCAAAGGATATATTCGTGATATCGGCGGGCCGACCGCCAATATGCTTTATATCGAATGCGCACGCAAACTTAAGGCCGGTGGATGTAGGAATAAAAGGTGCCTGTATCCGGTTATCTGCAAGGCCCTCAAGGTAAATCATAAACGGCAGATTAAACTGTTTGAAAAGATAAGAGCAATAAACGGGGTTAAAAAGGTATTCATAGGTTCCGGCATACGTTACGATATGGTGCTGGAAGATGAACAGCATGGCGCGGAATACATGGAAGAGCTGGTTAATCACCACGTTTCAGGACAGTTAAAGATAGCTCCGGAACATAGTGAAGACGTAGTGCTTGGATTGATGGGCAAGCCCGCAGGCAGTTTTACTGATAAGGGGAAAACCGGCCGGCGGTATTTACAGGAATTTAAAAAAGAGTTTGATCGGCTGAATATAAAATTTGGCAAAAAACAATTCCTGACGTATTACTTTATAGCCGCCCACCCGGGTTGTGATTTTAAAGACATGCTTCGGCTGAAAGAATTCATCAGAGTAGAGCTCAAGATGACTCCGGAGCAGATTCAGATATTTACCCCAACTCCGTCAACTTATTCGGCATTGATGTATTATACCGGTATAAATCCTTTCACATCCGAAAAAATATTTATTGAAAAGGATGACAATAAAAAGAATCAGCAGAAGAAAGTGATAGTAAACTGACGGGCGCTATTTTCTGCGGCTTGTCGCTCGGTAAATGGCATCGTCTCCGAACTGGGATTTTATTTTATCAACTGTTTTATTCAGGGTTTCGCGCTTACAGATCATCTTATCCTTAAAAAGACCTTCTTGGAATCCGGCCGGGAGCAAGCCGGATGTTTTTACCCCGACCAAGCGTACTTTTTTGGCCATACCGGTGAAAATACGTCCTGAAGATTTACTGTCCGTAGAAAAATGCTCGAATAACTTTTTTATTTCTTTATAAATAACCTCAAATAGGGATATTGGTTCGGCTATTGTAATAGACCGGGTATATGTTTCGAAACCCTGGAACCTTATCTTAAGGGTGATGGTTTTGCATTTTAGGTCAGACTCCCTTAATCGTCTGGAAACTTTTTCGCATAACGAACTTAATGCCGACAGGATTCTAGCGTTATCAGAAATGTCCGTATCAAAGGTGATTTCGTTACTGACTGATTTAGCCTTGCCGGTTGGCTCGACAGGCCGGTTATCAATTCCGTTTGCCAATTGGTGCAGGTGAAGTGCATAATTGCCCAGCAGTTTAGTCAGCCTGGACAGATCAGTTTTAGCCAGGTCGCCGATGGTTTTTATGCCTGCAGAGTTCAGGGTTTCGGAACCTTTTTTACCCAGGCCCCATAACCTGTTCACATTCAGCGGACAGAGGAAATCAAGCAATTTGTCTGGTGTTACTACTACCAGGCCGTTAGGTTTTTTGAGGTCTGATGCTATTTTAGCCGCCATCTTGGTTGGAGCAAGTCCGATAGAGGCGGTTAATCCGGTTTTCTCCTTAATACTTTTTTTTATCAGAATACAAGTTTGATAAGGTGTGCCGAAAAGCTTATAGCTTTTGGTGATATCCAAGAATGATTCGTCAATGCCAAGCGTCTCAATATCAGGGGTAAAATCATAGAGTAATTCATAAATCTGACGAGAAATACGGGCGTATTTTTCCATATCTGGCGGCAGGAATACCGCTTTGGGGCATTTATGATAAGCGATGGAGATAGGCATTGCTGAATGAATTCCCAGCTTGCGGGCTTCATACGAGCAGGTTGATACAACGCCGCGTCCATGGCCGTTTCTCGGGTCGGAGCCCACAATCACCGGACGGTCCCGCAGTTCGGGTTTATCACGCTGTTCCACGGCCGCAAAAAATGCGTCCATATCTATATGGGCTATGAACCGGTCAGGCAGCGGAAAATCATCAAGCATATGCTTATAAGATAATAATTTATCATTATTAGGCAACAAAACATGATGTGTTTTCAGTGAGTTTTTTTCTTGACACTTGCCTTTCGAAACATATACTAACCCATTCCGTATAAATCGAAATAATCAAACAGAATACTGATATGGTGGACAAATTAGCGGTAGTGGTTTTGGCAGCGGGTAAAGGCACGCGAATGCTTTCGGATAAGCCGAAAGTACTTCATATGCTTTGCGGCAAACCATTGCTTTACCATGTGCTTGAGGCGGCAAAAACGCTTAAGCCTAGCGCGATTTACTGTGTTGTTGGATACAAGGCGGAGGACGTAGAGGACGTATTCAAGCAAGAAGACATAAACTGGGTGACCCAGGGAGAACAGCGCGGAACCGGTCATGCGTTACTGGCTACGGAATCGTTCTTGAGCGATTGGGACGGGTTGCTGCTGGTTTTGTGCGGCGACGCGCCTTTGATTACGCCTAAAACGCTGAATAAACTGATGGAAACTCATCAGAAATCCAAAGACACGGCTATGACAATACTGTCAACCCAATTAGATGACCCGTCTGGTTACGGCCGGATTGACCGGGATAGCAATAATAATGTGATTGGTATAGTGGAGGAATCAGAGGCGGGTGCGGAGCAGAAACGAGTCAAGGAAATAAACTCCGGGACGTATGTGTTTGACCCAGCTGCCGTATTTAGCGCCCTTAAGAAAATCAAACCGCACAAAAAAAGCGGGGAATATTATCTTCCTGACGTGATTAATATACTTACGGAAAAGAAGAGAAAAGTGGAATGCTATATGGTTTCGGACGATATTCAAGTCGAAGAATGCCTGGGGATTAATTCCCGGACAGAACTGCTTAATGCGTCCAAAATAATGCAACAGCGGATAATCCACAGGTTTATAGAAGGCGGTATTAACATAGTCGACCCGATTAATACTTATATTGAATCCGGCGTGGAAATTGAACGGGATACAATTATTTATCCGTTTACGGTAATACGCACCGGCGTGGTTATCGGGAAACACTGCGAGGTTGGCCCTTTCAGCCACCTTCGGCCCGGTACAGTCCTGGACGATCATGCTGAAATCGGTAACTTCACGGAAACTAAAAAAACACATATTGGTAGACATTCTAAAGCAAAACATTTAAGTTATCTGGGTGATGCCGATATCGGTGATGAGGTTAATATCGGCGCCGGAACTATTACGGCTAACTATGATGGTAAGAATAAGTACCGTACCGTGATAGAAGATCAGGCGGCTACGGGCAGTGGGACGATATTGATAGCGCCGGTTCGGATGGGCAAGGGTTCCCAGACCGGAGCGGGGGCCGTTATTGCCAGGGGCAAGAACGTACCGGACGGGGCCACCGTGGTTGGGATACCGGCTCAAATGCTGAAGAAGAAGAAATAAAATTCTGAGGAGGAATATATGGTGCGAAGGGAACGGTTAGAAGTATTTGCCGGGTCAGGTAATCCCGACTTGGCTTCCAAGGTTTGCGCCAGACTGGGTATCAGCAAAGGGAATGTTGTCCTGAATCGTTTTCCTGACGGGGAAATAGACATTAAGATTAATTCCGATGCGCGCGGGGCGGATACTTTTATTATTCAATCTACCTGCCCGCCGGTGAATGATAATTTAATGGAATTGTTAACCATCATTGATTGTCTCAAGCGCGCTTCAGCCGAAAGAATTACTGCCGTATTGCCTTATTTCGGTTACGCCCGCCAGGACAGGAAATCCGAAGGCCGGGTGCCGATTACGGCTAAATTAGTTGCCAATATGCTGACTGTTGCCGGTGCGGAGCGAATACTGACTATCGATCTGCATGCCGGTCAGATTCAGGGTTTTTTTGATATACCGGTGGACCATCTCTACGGGTCTCCGGTGCTGGTAGAATACTTTGAGAATCTTAAGATTCCTAAGCTGGTGGTGGTCAGTGCCGATGTGGGTGGTATCAAGATGGCCCGTTCTTACGCCAAGAGGTTGAATGCCGATCTGGCTATAGTCGATAAAAGACGTAGCGGACCGCGCCAGGTGGAGGCGGCTCATATTATTGGTGATGTCAAAGGGAAAAATGTTCTTGTCGTAGATGATATGATTTCAACCGGCACAACCGTCAGCCAGGCCGCTGAGGTTTTGCGCGGGCACGGAGCTAAAGACATATATCTTTGTGCCACCCATGCGGTATTGGCTGGAGAAGCTGTTAGTAAACTAACTAAGGCGAAATTCAAAGAAGTTGTTATTACCGATACGATACCTCTTGATAAAAACAAAGTAAGCAAAATGTTTAAAGTGCTTACGGTTAGTGGATTGCTGGGAGAAGCTATCAGGCGTATTCATAACAGCGAATCCGTAAGCTCGCTATTTATATAAAAAATAGATTAGGCTGTATTGTATAATCAGCTGTATTCGTTAAATTAGTTCACGAAAAGATAAATTAGAGGAGAAGTTAATTTATGGAATGGGTTAAAGTACAAGCAAGTTTAAGGGATCAGAAAGGGACCAGTAATTGTCAGCGTCTGCGTAAGACCGGGCAGGTCCCGGCCGTGCTTTACGGACGCAAGGAGCCGGTTCAGATGTTGGCGCTAGACGAGAAAGAGGCGGCTAAGATGCTTTCACGTCACACGCATCTGGTCAGCCTAGAACTTCCCAAAGGATCGGAGAAAGTCGTGGTTAAAGAAATCAAGTATGACGGACTTAAAGAAAAGGTTACGCATATTGATTTCGTTCGGATTGCTATGGACGAGATGCTTAATATTTCAATTGATATTATTCTTAAGGGGCATCCAAAAGGTATAGCCGAAGGCGGTGTGCTTGAGCAAAATTTAAGGACGCTGGGTGTTAAATGCCTTCCCACGGCTATTCCTGAAAAGATTGAGGTTGACGTGGCTAATCTGGAGCTGAACGGATTAATCAGGGTTAAAGACATTAAACTGCCTAAAGACGTTATGGCTGCTACGGATGGTGAAGTAGTTATCGCCGGCGTGCATAAACCCAAAGAAGAGATTGTTGAGCCTACGCCGCTTGAGGGCGCTGCGGCTGAACCCGAAGTTATTGTCAAAAAGAAGGAAGTTGAAGGCGAAGATGCGGCCGAAGGCAAAGGTGCTGATAAGGCGGCTCCAGCCGAAAAGAAGCCGGCTGCCGCTGGAGCTGATAAAGGCGCGGCTAAAGGTAAAGAGGAAAAGAAATAACCTGGTCGTATGAAAATAATAATCGGCTTGGGTAATCCCGGCGAGAAATACGAACGAACCAGGCATAACCTAGGGTTCCGGGTGATTGATTTTTTGGCTGAGCAGAATAATATCGGTTTGGCAAAATCGCGTTATCACAGGTCGTATACGGGGAAAGGAAACATTGGGGATGAAAAGGTGATGCTGGTAAAACCAGCGACCTATATGAATCTTTCCGGCGAAGCAGTCCAGAGGCTTTTTGCCGATACCGGCGAAGCATTGGAGAACTTCTTGATTATCTGCGATGATTTCCAGTTGCCCCATGGCGCAATGAGAATGCGCCGCCAGGGTTCCAGCGGTGGGCATAACGGACTGGAATCAATTATTCAACTGCTCGGGGATGAGAAATTTCCCCGGCTGCGGATAGGACTCGGGGCGCCGGTAGGAGTTGAACATAAAAGATTTGTACTGTCTAATTTTACCCGGGCTGAGGAAAAACAGAATAAGGAAGTGATTGAAACCGTCGCTCAGGCCGTTGATTGTTGGGTCAAAGATGGCATCGAGAAGGCGATGACTAGTTTTAACAAATAGATTTTATTAAAGGAGGAATATTGTGCTGAAAAATTACGAAGCGATGTTTTTGGTGGATCCGCTTCAGGCTGCAACGAATTACAACAAGGTTCGGGAGCATATCCACGGGATTCTGGGCAAGTATGGAGTTAAAATAATCAAGGAAGGGAAGTGGGCTGATCGGACCCTGACTTACCCTATCCGACAGCAGAAAAAGGGCACTTACATCCTGGTTTATATGGAAGGCGAGGCGGACTGCGCTAATAAAATTGAAAATGACTGCCAGTTGTCCGAATTGATTCTTCGCGTTCTGATACTCGAGAAATCAAAAATAGAAATGGAAAAAATAATGAATCGGGCTAAAGCCGAAGCCGAAGCTAAACCGGCTAAGACAGAAGACATCCCGGTCGTAGCGACTAAAGCAACGCACGCGTAAGCAAAACGGAGGAATGATATGGCTTACTTAAACAAGGTTTTTTTGATGGGTAATCTGACCCGTGATCCGGAATTAAGTTACACGCCGTCGGGCGTTCCGATTTGTAAATTCGGCATGGCCGTAAACCGCAAGTATACCACAAAGCAGGGCGAGCAGAAGGAAGAGGTCTTGTTTATTGATATAAATGTCTGGAAAAAGCAGGCCGAAAACTGCGCTCAGTATTTAAAGAAAGGATCGCAGGCTCTGATAGAGGGTAGTCTACAGCTTGATTCCTGGCAGTCCAAAACCGGAGAGAAACGCTCGAAAATAAAGGTACAAGCCCAGACTGTAAAATTTATGGGCGGCGGCTCAGGCGCCCGGTCTGAGACCGGGGCTGGTCCGGCCAAAGAACCTGAACCGGTTGATTCCGAACCAATATCAAACGTTGATGTTCCGGAGGGGCCCGAAGAAGAAGTCCCTTTTTAATATAAAAAACAAGTAAGGAGATTTGTATGTATAGAAAACCATCGCTCAGGCCGCCGATGAGAACCGGCGTGCGTTGTCGGTTATGCCGAAGCAAGACCGCAACGGTTGATTACAAAGATTTGCAACTGCTCCAGAAATTGTGTACGCTTCAGGGAAAAATTATGTCGCGTAAGCGTTCTGGGAGTTGCATTAAGCACCAACGCCAAATTCAGAATGCGATCAAGCTTGCCCGTTTTATGGCGTTATTGCCGTATATAGCTTAGAAATTAGCGGTTCATAAGGAGGTTTTATTGTATGGAAGTTTTACTCTGGCAGGATATCAACAGATTAGGGAAGCGCGGCAGCGTGGTCAACGTCTCGGATGGGTATGCACATAATTATTTATT
Source organism: Candidatus Brocadiia bacterium (assembly GCA_041658285.1). Taxonomy (NCBI): domain Bacteria; kingdom Pseudomonadati; phylum Planctomycetota; class Candidatus Brocadiia; species Candidatus Brocadiia bacterium. The sequence goes on along the minus strand of JBBAAP010000008.1, from coordinate 43,412 downwards.
CCCCCGGCGTTTGGCCAGTTTGCCCAGCAAAGAAAATGTCCGCGAAATGGAAAACGAGAAAAAGCGTTTTGTCCGTACCCAGGAAGACGCCAAAGTTAAGACGGGCGAAATCGCCGGACAGATTGAACAGGCATCATGCACTATCGAGGTCAAGGCTAACGAAGAAGGCGGTCTTTTCGGTTCGGTTTCTCCACAGCTTATCGTGGATGCCCTGATTCATGAGGGCATTACCGGCGTTACCCCCCAGATGATTGAACTGGAGACCCCGATAAAAGAGTTGGGCGTCTACAGAGCTAAGGTTAATCTGTGCGAGGGTGTTTCCGCCGTTTGCCGCCTGTGGGTGGTCGAGGAACATTTGACTGAAAAGAAAGGCTCAGATAAGGGTGCGAAGTAAGGAACATTTCCGATATGGTCACGACAATAACATCTACCCCTGCGCTGGGTGTTGACTACCAGCAGCCTTACGACCTTGCGGCCGAAGCGGCCCTGTTGGGTTCACTTCTGATGGACAATAATATCATGGGCGAGGTTAGCGAACTAGTCCGGCCTCTCAGCTTCTACGACAGCCGCCACCTGATTATTTTCGAGACTATGCGTGACCTCTATGACCGTCGCCAGCCTTTTGATATCATCATGCTTAGGGACGAAATTCAGAAGAAGCACAGCCTGGAGAAAATCGGCGGCGCCGAGATGCTTGTGGCCATCACCGAATCGGTAGCCACTCCGGCTAACGCGCTTTATTACGCCAAGATCGTTCGTGAAAAATATATCCTTAGGCAGATTATTACCGTTTGTACGGATTTGCTCAGGAAAGCGGCACAGGCAAAAGTTGATTCGGAAAACCTTCTTAACGACGCTGAACAGCAGATGCTTAACATAGCCTTCGAAAAAGACAAGGGGTCTTCATCCAGCATAACTGATATTCTTACTCGTGTTTATGATACGATTGATAAATATCGGGAACAGAAAATGATTACCGGTCTGTCCACCGGTCTAACCAGGCTAGACGAATATATCGGAGGCCTCCAGCCCAGTCAGTTCATTATTGTGGCCGGCCGCCCGGGCACGGGTAAATCCAGCTTCGCGTTGAAATTGATGGAAAACATTGGCTTAAAGGAGAATAAGCCGCTGGTTTTATATACGCTTGAGGTAACCGCCGAGCAGGTCGTCCAGAACTTGATTTGTATGGATAGCCGGGTCAGCAGCGGCCAACTGCGCAAGGGGATGATCAGCAACGAAGAGCACACGCGCATTTTACATTCCTGTGCCCGTTACCATGAAACAAAGATATTTGTGGACGATACCTCAGGGCTATCCGTATTTGAACTGCGCAACCGGGTGCGTCGGCTTAAGGTTCAACACGACATCCAGTTAGTCATGGTTGATTACCTGCAATTAATGCGCTGGGAGGACGCCGACAACCGCGAGCGCGAAATCGCCTATGTTTCCAGTTCGCTTAAAGCCCTGGCCAAAGAACTCAAGATCCCGGTTGTGGCTATGGCCCAGCTCAGCCGCGAGCCCGAACGCCGTGACATCAGCAAGCAGCATCCCAAGCCTAGGATTTCGGATCTGCGTGAATCTGGCGCCCTGGAACAGGACGCCGATGTTATTCTCCTGCTTTACCGTGACGAAATGTACAACCCCGATGATGATAGAGTTAAGAATCGCTGCGAAATACTCATTGGCAAACAACGTAACGGCCCGAGCGGGATACCCATCAATGTGGCTTTCCTTAAGGAATATTTCAGATTTGAGAATCCATCCGATGAAGAACAATTTCCTTAATATTATTCTGGTTGGATGCCTGACCGTCGTTAGTTTTTTAGTCTACGGCGAGGTCGGTAATCCTCCGCCGGTGACACCCACGCCGGCAGCTCCGGTTGAGTTGTCCCGTCCGGTGACGCCCGAATCGTCCGCGCCGGTTTCGCCGACCGTTAGCGCGCCGGTAAAACAGACCGCTTCTGAAGAGTCTGAGAAGAAACAGATTATAGATATAGAAATAACCGGACTGAAGAAACTTAATCACGACGCGGTTATGTCCAAAGTCCAGACCCGCACAGGAGACGTTTTTTCTAATGAGCGCTTTGATGCCGATATCCGCCGACTTTCGGAAAGCGGATTTTTCACCAAGGTTAACTGGAGTACTGCTATCGTTGAGGGCGGCGTTAAGATAATCATTACCGTCGAAGAAACCGCTAATATCTATAAGATAAACTTTGAAGGCATCAAAAGCATATCACTCAGCCTGATTGAAAAAGAAATGAAGCTTCGGGTTGACGGTCCGCTGGATACGGCTGCGCTCAAAAGTGACGAAAACCTGATCAGTCAGAAATACAAAGAGGCCGGATACCATTTCGCCGAGGTATCAACCGTTATCGGCGACGGCGAAAAAGGGAAAATTGTCACTTTTTCCATCCGTGAAGGGCCTTATGTCCGGGTTCGAAATGTTGTCATCAACGGCAATGCTTCATTCCCGGTTTATCACGCGTTGCTGTTTTTCCCCAAGCATCCGATACTTGGGCTGATGAACACCCGCGCCCACCACTGGTACAGCCCGGCGCCGTACCAGGAAAAGGAGCTCTACCTGGACCTGGAAAGAATCAAGACATTCTACCGGGGCGACGGCTGGCAGGATGTTGAGGCGTTTATCGAAGATGTCAAGTTCACCGAAGCCAGGGATTGGGTCACCGTGACTGTTCGTATCGAGGAGGGACTCCGTTACTATGTCCGTAATATTTCGGTGTCCGGGAATACCATCGTCAAGACCGATGAAATTATGCCCAAAATCAGGTCCAAAACCGCCCAGCCTTACCAGATAAAATTCATATCCCAGGATATCCAGATGATAAAAACATTGTACGGCAAATCCGGATACATCGATTGCAATGTGGATATTCGGACTCTTTTCCCGTCGCCGGCCGGTACGATAGACATTATTTACGACGTGTCCGAAGGTGTGCCCAGTTATCTGGGTAAGGTATCCATCAGCGGCAACGTTAAGACTCGTGAAAAGGTCATTCGCCGTGAAATGACTATCAACCCGGGCGACCTGATGGACTACGGTGAACTCCGGACCAGCCTGGACCGAATCGGCGCCACCCGCTATTTCCAGAAGTTGGATTACGAAATCGAGCAGACCGACAAGCCCGATATCAAGAACCTTCATATCAAGGTTGAGGAAGGTCCAACCGGCCAGCTCCGGCTGGGCGGTGGCTACAGTTCCAACTACGGTTTTGGCGGCATACTTGAATTCTCCCAGGACAATTTTGATTTATCGCGCACGCCCGACAGTTTCGGTGACTTCTTTTCCAGTAAGTCATTCGCCGGCGGCGGTCAATCGCTTCGGATTTACTGGCAACCCGGCGTTACTACCAGCCAGAGCGGCATACAGTTTACCGAACCGTACCTGTTTAATAAGCCGGTGGAATTATCAGTTCGTTACTCGGATTTCCACCGTAATTGGATAGACTACAACGAAGCCCGGGTGGGTGGCAGTTTGCTTTTGGCTTACCGCATGGGTAAGCACTGGAAAATCGGCGGCGGCCCGCGTTTTGAGGATATTTATATTAATGAAATAGAATCGTCGGCTCCGGCCGTTATTCACCAGATGTCCGGTGCCTCGCAAATCAGGGCGGTAAACGCTTTCTTTGAAGAGGACTATCGCGACAGCTGGTTAGTTCCCTCGTCAGGTTACCGCTGGCGCCTTTCCGACGAGGTTTCCGGCGGCGGGCTGGGTGGCGATTTTAATTTTACCAAGCGCAGTCTGTCGCTTGAGGCTTACACCACCCCGGCCGAAGTATCCAATAACCGGAAAATCATCCTGGGCGGGTTGTTGCGCACCGCGCAAATACAGGAGTTCGGCGATTCCGGCGACGTCCCGCCGTTCGAGCGGCTTTACGCCGGCGGCTACAGCAGCATCCGCGGATTCGGCTTCCACAGCGTCAGCCCCAAAGACGACGGTGTGGCCGTCGGCGGCAAGGTTATGGCCACTCTTAATAATGAGTTGACCTACCCGCTTTACAGTGAGGATATGTACTCGGACCGGCCGCTTGATATTGTCCGGTTTCTGCTCTTTTACGACATAGGCAATGCGGCCGAACGCTGGAGCGAATTGACCTGGGATACCTACCGGACATCCTGGGGCTTCGGTTTCAGGTTCCAGCTGGGTATGATACCGATATCGTTGAGTATGGCTTATCCGATAAAACACCAGCCCGATGACGACCTCCAGCGGATTCAGCTGGATCTGGGCTTCGGGTTCTAAAATACCGATATATATTTAATTGTTTGAATATGGTTGAAAGGAGAAATTCAGTATGAAAAACGGTTATTTAAAAAGTAAGTTATGGACATTGGGTATAGTTGCGGCCATAGTGCTGGCCGCGTTCCTGGGCATATTCTGCCAGAGTGTTGTTCCTCAGGGTAACGCCGAACCGGTTGCCGATTCCGCCGCCGAGCCGGTATCGCCCACCGATGTCGCGCCGGTGCCCCTGCCTGAACCGGTTAAGCCTCTTCCGGCCAAGACCGTCGAAGGACTAACCCTTAAAATCGGCGTGGTTAACGTCCAGGCCGTTTTCGACAAGTACAACCGCACCTCAGAATACACCAAGATAATGGAAAACGAACGCCGGCGTCTGGAACTCAAGCTCGAAGACCTTAAAAAGGAAATCCAAACCCTTCAGGAGGAAATCCAGATGCTCGACGTCAACTCCGAGCTCCGGGCCGAGAAACAGCTTTACCTCAAGGGTAAAATTTCCGAATACGAAAACCGGGTTGAAGCCGGCAATAAGCTTCTCCAGAAGAAGCGCGACGAGCACATAATGAAGATATATAAGGAGATAAAAGAGGTTATCTCCAACTATGCTATGGAAAACGGCTATACCCTGATATTCAAAATAGACCCGACCCTGAACGAGGCCGAGGCCACAGCCAACGCTTCGGAGCAGGTCAATCTTCGGGCCGTTATTTACGCCCATCCGTCGCTGGATATTACCAACATCATAATCAAGGTGCTTAATAAGGAATAGCCCATGGAGACCACGGTTGATAAATTAGCCCGGCTGGTCGAAGGCAATGTTATCAGCGGCGACGAATCCGTTGTTATCCGCGGCATCAACGGCATCAAGGAAGCCCAAACCGGCGACATCACCTTTTTGGCCAACACCAAATATGTGCCATTGCTCAAAACCACCCAGGCATCGGCCGTGCTGGTGCCGGCCGGACAGGCAGGCGGGCTCAAATCATCGGCCGCCAAAAACCTCTGCCTCATTGCCGTGGCCAATCCTGACCTGGCTTTCATCAAGATAGCAGGTTATTTCAAGCCTAGTGATATGAAATTTCCCGAAGGCATTCACGCCTCTGTCGTAGTCGGTAAGAATGTTCGGATTGCTCCGTCTTCTTCAGTCGGCGCCTATGCCGTGCTCGAGTCTGGCGCAACGGTGGGCGACCAGACCATAATATATCCTCACGTCTACGTCGGGCATAATACCAGCATCGGTAAGAATACCGTCATCTATCCCAACGTCTCTATCCGCGAGGGCTGCGTCATCGGCGACAATGTTATTATTCATAGTGGAGTGGTCATCGGCTCGGACGGTTTCGGCTTTACCCAGGTTCGAGGACGGCATTGTAAGATACCCCAGCTGGGCAGCGTGGTCATCGAGGATGACGTCGAAATCGGAGCCAATTGCACCATCGACCGCGCCCGCTTTGATAAAACCATCATCCGCAAGGGCACCAAGATAGATAATATTGTTCACATCGCTCACAACGTCGAAATTGGCGAGAACTGCATCCTGCTGGCCGGCGTGGTCATTGCCGGCAGCGTTCGTATCGGCAATAACGTCATCATCGCCGGGCACGCCGGCGTGGCCGGACACCTGACCGTCGGCGACAACGCCGTCATCGCCGCTAAATCAGGAGTGGTCAAGAACGTCCCGGCCAACACCATGGTCTCGGGCTTCCCGGCCCGGCCGCACAAGGAACAGCTCCGCGAACAGGCGTTGCTTAGTAAACTGATAAATAAGTCCAGGAAGTAGCCCGTCTGGATATTTAGTTGACAATTGCCTGTCAGATATACTATCATATGTCCAGCCCTATGAAAAACCCACGGTTCCAAATAGCGCTTTTCATCCTGCTCGGTCTAGCCGTAGTACTCGGCTGGGGCGGTGTATGCCACGGACGTAAGTCGTCATCGGGCAGCAGCGCTGAGGCCGAGCCGACCCTGGCATCGCCGTTATCCCGGCACGCCGCCAACCCGGTCTTGCAACCGGCCGAATGGTGTGCCTGGGACTGCACCGCCTTCGGGCCCATCGCCGTGCTGGCCGACGCGCCCTATAAGATGTGGTATCTCGGCGCCGGGCCGGGCAACACCGGGCTGGGCTACGCCACTTCCAACGACGGTATCTCCTGGACCAAGAACTCCGAACCGCTGGCATTCCTGTCCGCTTACGACCTGGCCGTGGTAAAAGACTCTCTTACATATAAGATGTGGTATACCAATGACAACGGTGTTTATTACACCACCTCAGCCGGCGGGTTGAGCTGGGCTGCGCCGATCCTGGTGGCCTCCGAGGTCCGGGACCGCTTTGCATTGCTCTACGACGGCGCGGTCTACCACATCTGGTACGATAAATCTGATGCGGTCAACGTCGTGCCGCCGATTTATTACGCCACCTCCAACGACGGCCAGGCCTGGGTTGCCCAGAATAGCGCCAGCCCTGTGCTGACCGACACCCGCATCGCCGGCAACGTTATCCTCGACAACGGCCAGTACCTTATGTGGGTTACCCAGGTGTCGTTATCCGCGGACCGGCTCATCAGCTCGACCGACGGTATTAACTGGTTCACGTCCGATAGCTGGCGCGACAGCTGGCAGGAAAGCTGCGTCATCAAGGACGGGGCGGCCTATAAATCCTGGTACATCACCGGTACATCCACGGCCCTGGTCGATTACGCCAGCTCGACCGACGGCATCACCTGGACCGCTTACAGTTCTAATCCGGTTATCACTTCGACCGCATCGGCCAATCCCGAAAGCCACGGGCTCTGGCCGGGCAGTGTTGTCAAGGATGTTAGCACCTACCGGATGTGGTACGGCTACGCCGGTCACGACGGGGTCGAGCATTTCGGCTATGCTACTTCCACCGACGGCGCCAGCTGGTCTCGCCTGCCCGGCGGGTCGGTAATGAGCCCGACCGCCGGCGCCTGGGACGAGGCCATCGCCCAACCGGAGGTCATAAAGGACGGCCTTACATATAAGATGTGGTATTATGGCACCAGCATTACCGCCACCGGCATCGGCTATGCCACCTCCGTTAGCGGAACCGGTTGGACCAAATACGGCGCCGGCCCGGTGCTGGCCCAGGGCGCAACCGAGACCATTTACGGTTTCAGTGTCTATAAAGGCGGTGACGGCACCTACAATATGTGGTATCACCAGACCGATAACAACACCGGTCGGGTTGGGTTCCGTTACGCCTATTCCACCGACGGCATTAATTGGACCAGGGATAGTAACTGGGTATTGGAGCCGGCCGCCAGCTGGGACACATATATGTATCGGCCGGTGGTTATAGCCGACAACGCCGGTTACCGGATGTGGTACGGCAGTTACAACGACCAAAAAGGCTATCGGATTAACGAAGCCAGCTCGCCCGACTGGTTCAACTGGACCAAATTAGGCATGGCGCTGGAAAAAGGCTCAAGCGGCGAATGGGACAGCTATATGGTCGAGCCGGTCTGCGGGCTCAAAGACGGGCTGGTATACAGGCTCTATTATACTGGTACCGACGCCAAAGGCTACCGGCGCGTCGGTATAGCCACTAGATAATTAGTGCCGGTTCGAGTACAACGAGTTACCCGGTGTAGATGCGACGGACATCAGGGATTATTGGGAGTGGGAACAGTCCTGCATTCGGTATAATATCCGGCAGAAATAATCAGGAAAGGTGGTCTATGAATTATTATCAGGTAGTAGATGATGATATGCCCGGGATATTAGTTACTGACAAAGAGGATTTCTATGGATTTGATGAGTGGGAGCTTACTCGTATTAAATTCATTGATAACTGGAACCCTAAAATAACCCTATATTCCTGTTATGATGGACGACCTCAGGCTGCATGGTCTCACTCTTCATGGGAAGTAGCCTCCCCGGAATTAATCAAGGCATTCAAGGATGCGGATATTCAGGGAATACAGTGGCTCCCTCTGCGTATCATAAGGATGGATGGCAAAGAACTTAAAGGGTTCCACGCGATTAATATCCTTAATTCTTTCAGCGCCTACGATGTGGTTGATTTTCCCATGTGTTACCCTCCGGCCACCAAGAAAATTAAAGATTTATGGCATATTGTGCGGTATGCTTTTTATGAAGACAAAATAAAACAATTTGATATCTTTAGATTAAAAGAAAAAAAACTATGGGTATTTGTATCACAGAAGATTAAGGATATATTCAAGAAGAACCGATTTGACGGATGGGGTTTTACCAAAGTGCCAACCACGTAATTAAACAGATAACTAAACCGCTATTTAGCAAAGGAGTGAATATGAGTATAATTAATTTAATGAAGAAACTCCCGCAGCATTTGAATTCCGATAATTTTGACAAGAGTTTGGAGGAGGTAACTAAAGCCCTGCGTGGGATGCCTCTATCTCCGTTTCACATTGTGCTGGATGTTGACTTTACCAATAACCCTGCTGATATTGCCGGACACTTTGACAAATTCCTAAAAAGAGAAAAGAAAAGATATAAAGTATCCGCAGTTTACACGGAAACCAATGGCTTTGATATTAACCCCAAGTGTTGGTATTTTGATGTCTTTGCCTACGAATCATACGGCGGGCATAAGGACTATGAATGGATATCTGATTGGCAATCTGATGATTTTGACCAGATGATACTTACAGGGATGGAGAAATTACAGAAGGTATATGCTTCCGGCGCTTTCAGGGAGGATAAATACCAGGATACTATAGAAGTTGTGTCGCTGATTGTAGTATTAAAATTTCAGAAACTGATAAAAAACTCTGTACCCCTGATGAAAGAACTTAAATGTCCGATTCTGGCAACCGGCCATGAATACGATTACATGTATGAATTTGATAAATAGTGGTGTTCTTGTGTAGATGCGACGGGTTTATAGTGAGCCTCTTCCTTTCGGAAATATTCAGGGTAAACGGGAATATTTATCCTGAGTATTCTTGTAGATGCGACACACATCGGGGAGGGTAAATAAAAGACAATAGACCACGGACTATAGACCATAGGTCGCCGAAGCATCCCATAGTGACAAAAATTGTCATCACTCCAGTAGACAAAAACCGTTTTTTAACTTTCCTTGGTGCGGACTAATACTTTTACAGGCGTGAATTAATACTCTTACTGATGTAGATTAACACTCTTACCGGTGTAGATTAAGAGTATTACTGTACGGGAAGGCCGGATTTGCCATCCCGGATATCTAAAAACCCCGGGGGGGATATACCCCTAGGGGGGTCCTCCCCGGAGGGAGTGGGGGGTGGGGTATAGGGGGTGACCCTTGGCCGCGGGGCGTCTGTCCGTCCAATCCGGCGGGCGTTACCCCGGACCGGATAGAGCCTAGCCCAACGCCGTGAAGAGCGAAGCCTCCCCCTTCAGGGATAATCCTCGTAGATAAGGATTGGCTTCTTAGTCGTCTCAGTTCCGAGTTCACGCCGGGCCCGCTAAGAATCCAGGTCCAGTCGGCTAAGATTCATAGTTCGGTTGGGAACGAGTCCTGGTGTAACTCCGGGGATTGTCCGGGGACGCCGTGAACAGTCCCCGCGGCATCCGTGATGGCTGTCCGCTGGGGAAAAACAAATAAATTGGGAGTATTTGCTGATTTTAGGCCAAGCGAACCATTGATTCTTTTGACATATCCGCCTAATTAGGTATAAAAATCTTAATTATGCCGGATAAATCAGCTTCAGTAGAGAAACGCCTGGCCGAACTGCGCGGGGAAATCAACCGCCATAACCATCTCTATTACGTGCTGGACGCGCCGGAGGTTTCGGACGCCCAGTATGACCGCCTGCTCCGGGAGCTGACGGAGCTGGAGGCCGCGCATCCGGAATTAATCACGCCCGATTCGCCCAGCCAGCGGGTCGGCGCCAAACCGGCCGCCGAATTCAAGACCATCGCGCACTCTCTGCCGATGATAAGCCTGGAAAACGCCATGGATGAGCCGGAGATGGATGCCTGGTACGAGCGGCTGGTCAAGGACCTGCGCGGCAAGAAGCCGGACTTCATCTGCGAGCCGAAGATAGACGGCTCGGCGGTGGAGTTGGTATATGAAAAGGGAGCGTTCAAGAACGGCTCGACCCGTGGCGACGGCCAGATTGGCGAGGACATCAGCCAGAACCTCAAGACCATCAAGAGCATTCCTTTGAAGTTAATCAGCGGCTCGGCGCCGGAATACCTGGAGGTCCGGGGCGAGGTGTTCCTGCCGCTGGCCAGTTTCAACGAGCTCAACCGCCAGACGGTCAAGGACGGCCGGGAGCCGTTTGCCAATCCGCGCAACGCCGCGGCCGGTTCGCTCCGCCAGCTTGACCATAAGGTTACCGCAACCAGGCCGTTGGACATAATGATTCACGGGATTGGTAAAATTGATGAAGCTTGGATTAACGGCATGAGGTTAAAAACACCAATGACTCATGAGTTGGTTATGAAACTGTTATCCCAACTGGGTCTAAAGGTCATCAAGCTCAGCCGGCACTGTGCCGACCTGACGCAAATAAAGGAATATTACCGCGATATGCTGGCCCAGCGCCAGTCTTTGCCATACGAGATAGACGGCGTGGTCATCAAGGTCAACGATTTCGGGTTGCGGAACGAGCTGGGTTTCCGGGCGCGCAGTCCGCGCTGGGCCATTGCCTATAAATTCCCGGCGCACGAGGAGACCACCCAGCTGTTGGACATCCAGGTGGGCGTGGGCCGGACCGGCGCGCTGACCCCGGTGGCCGAGCTCAAACCGGTTTACATCGGCGGGGTGGAGGTGTCGCACGCTACTCTGCATAATCCGGACGAAATCAAGCGGCTGGACCTGCGCATCGGCGACTGGGTGGTGGTCAAGCGGGCCGGCGATGTCATTCCCAAAATCATCAAGGCCGTCGTGTCCAAGCGGACCGGCAAGGAGAAGCCGTTCGTTATGCCCGGCAAATGTCCGGCCTGCGGCGCTGGCGTGGTGATTGAAACCGATGAGGTCATCCCGCGTTGTCCGAACGTTTCCTGCCCGGCCCAGGTTAAGGGCAGTATCGAGCATTTTGCCCAGCGCGAGGCCATGAACATCGAAGGGCTGGGCGATAAGCTCATCAACCAGATGATAGACAAGGCCGTCATCAAGAACGCGGCGGACCTGTATTTTCTGTCCAAGGCCGACATAATGAAGATGGAGCGGATGGGCGACAAGTCGGCTCAGAACATCATCGAGGCCATCGACCGTTCGCGCCGGACGACTTTGCCGCGGCTGATATACGGGCTGGGCATCAGGCACGTGGGCGAGGCCACGGCCCGGCTGTTGGCCGAGCATTTCGAAGAGTTGGACCGTCTGCGCGACGCCGAATTGGAAGAGCTCCGGCAGATACCCGAGGTCGGGCCGGTGGTGGCACAGAGCATTTGTGATTTCTTCCTCAATCCGGCTAACCTTAACCTGATTAAGCGGCTTGAGGAGGGCGGAGTGATAAATGAACCGGTCAAGAAATCCGTTGGCAAGTTATCGGGTTTGACCTTTGTATTTACCGGCGAGATGTCCAAGTACTCGCGGCCCCAGGCCAAGGAGCTGGTGGCCAAACTGGGCGGCCGGACGTCCGAATCAATCAGCAAGAAGGTAGATTACCTGGTCACCGGAGACAGTCCCGGCTCGAAGCTGGACCAGGCCCGCAAGCAGGGCGTCAAGGTCATCGACGAGGCCGGGTTCTTGAAGATGGCGGAGTAGACGATAGACTACAGACTATAGTTCATAATCTATAGTCTATGGTCTTTAGTCTGATTGATATTAGATTAATCTTGCATTATGCTGATGGCGGATTAGGATATAAATAATGGGTGTTATTATTACTCTGGCAGTTTGAGATACTACCAGGTATAATGTGAGGGTCCCGGCAAAATAGCCGGGATCTAAGTGGCACTAATAGCATACCGTCACTACGTGCCGGTATAGTTAAGTGCCACTAAGAGGTTTTTTTATGAATAAGCGTAATAATCATTGCGTGGCCAGCGACGAGTTCCTGGGCAAGCAGACGTTGTTGGTGATTTCTCCGCACGCCGACGACGAGGCCTTCGGCTGCGCTGGCACGATGGCTAAAATCAAGGATATGGGCGGCAAGGTCTATGTCATGCTCATGTCCGTAGGCGACCTGAAGCATTACGACGGACGGAAAGACATAGTCCGCAAGGACGTGCGCCGGGCCGAGTTCGACAAGACCGCCAAGTTCCTCAAGGTGGATGATTATGATATTGTTTTCAGCGACAGCGAAAAGCACCTGCGGCTGGACGCCATGCCTCGGCGCGACCTGATTGCGGTCATCGAGCGCGAGAGCAAGGTGAGCATCGACCGGATTAAGCCGACCATCGTGGCGCTGCCGGCCACATCGTATAACCAGGACCACTGCGCGGTGTTCCAGGCCGGGTTCACGGCCTGCCGTCCGCATTCACCGTCCATAAAGTATTTTCCGCCGATAGTCCTGTCTTACGACAACCCGACCCTGTTCTGGAACGTGGAATACGAGAAGTTCCATCCTAACTTTTACATCGATATATCCGATTATATGGACCAGAAGCTCAGGGCGCTGTCGCACCACAAGTCGCAGTTGAAGGACCATTTGCATCATTGCAGTATGGAAACGCTGGAGACGCTGGTGCGCTTGCGCGGCAAGGAGATATCGGTCGAAGCGGCCGAGGCGTTTATGTGCTACCGGTTCGTGTGGTAAATGCAGAGCCACAGATTAACACGGATAGACGCGGATAATATAGATAATTTAGAAATCAAAGATAAGTACGGATAGGCACTGATTATATGCATATTAAGCATTCGATGCCGACGCTGGGAAGTGCTGAGTCGAGGATGTTGGCGGGAGTCCTGGCAACGGGTTACCTGGCCCAGGGACCGAAGGTGGCGGCGTTCGAGAAGGCGTTCAGCAGATTCCTTAAGACCAAAGGAGCGGTGGCGGTCAATTCCGGCACCAGCGCGCTGCAGTTGACGCTGTTGGCCATGGGTGTCAAGCCGGGCGACGAGGTGATTATTCCCAGCTACGTCTGCACGGCGGTGCTGAACGCGGTCAATCATACCGGCGCCAGCCCGGTGCTGGTGGATATCGGCGATGATTACAACATCTGCCCCGATTCTACCCGGCAGAGGGTTACCAGGCGGACCAAGGCGATTATCGCGCCGCATATATTCGGCCGGCCGGCAGACCTGGGCCGGTTGATGAAGATGGGCGTGCCGGTGATTGAGGATTGCGCCCAGAGCATCGGGGCTGTTTATAAAGGGCGCCGGACCGGCAGTTTCGGCAAGGCGGCCATATTATCTTTTTACGCTACCAAGATGATGACTACCGGCTACGGCGGAATGGTTGTGTCCGGCGACAAGAAACTGTTAGATAAAATCAGGGACCTGAGGGAATTCGATAATCGCGATGATTACAAGCCGCGCTATAATTGCCAGATGAGCGACTTGGCGGCCGGGCTGGGGCTGGTGCAACTGGAGCGCCTGCCTAGGTTTATCCGCCGGCGTCAGGCCATCGCCCGCAGGTATGAGCAGGCGTTCGGATTCCCGGGCGCAGTGCAGAATCAAGGAGTGTTTTTCAGGTATCCGGTCCGGGTGGATAATGTCGGCTGGGCCATCAAGCGGCTGGCCGGCAAGGGCATCGAGGCCAAGCGGCCGGTTTACAAACCTTTGCACCGATATTTCGGATTCACGGCCAACGGGTTTCCGATGACCGAGAAGTTATACGAATCGACGCTGTCCATCCCGATATATCCGGCATTGGGCGACAGGCAGGTCGATTACGTCATAAAGAATACACTGGAAATCTTGAAAGGCGCCGGATAAATAATATACTCCGGCAGTTTGTGAAATTACTGCCGGGTATAGTCGGCTGTAACTTCACAGGCATCCGACTATAATCAGGAGATTATGAGTAATATTTACCAGATTGGATTGATGACCTACCGGGAATCAGTGCGTCAGCCGTTGCTTTACATCATTATCGCGGTGTCGGTGATACTTATATTGATAGCGCCGCTGTTCAGCCTGTTCGCATTCGGCGAGGAGCTGTCCATGGTCCGCGAGGTAGGGCTGGCGGCCATAATTTTCGGGTTGATACTCATCGCCATCCTGACGGCCCATCAGGTGGTTAACCAGGAGATAGAGAGGTTGACGGTGATGACGCTGTTTTCCAAGCCGGTGCGGCGTTCGGAATTCATCCTGGGCAAGTTCGCCGGCATCACGGTGACGCTGCTTTTGGCCGCCGCGATTATGGGATTGGTTTACCTAACCGTTTATTGGTTCAAGGAAGGCCGGCCTCAGATTGATTTGATGGTGCAGCAGGGCAAATCATCCGGCGCGGCGTTGTGGCAGTTCCTCCGGTATGACGGCCTTCTCCTGGCTAAGGGTGTTTACCTGTGTTTCCTGCAGGTGGTTTTGCTAGCCTCGTTTGCGGTTTTGATAGCCACATATTTCCCGCTGGTCATAACCGGCATCGGGTGCTTTGTGGTATTCGCTTTGGGGCATATTTCGGATTATTTATACCAGACACTGAAGGAGAGCGGCGCGGTAGTGGGGTCGTTGGGCTGGCTGGCCGCGCTGATACTGCCTAATTTTACCATTCTGAACGTATCGTCGCTGATAGCGACCATGACGCCGGTGTCATCAATATACATTATGTGGGCGACGGCATACACGGCCATATATTGTGCCATAGTTTTGCTTGTCACCATAGCGATATTTGGTAAAAGGGAAATCAAATGAAGTACGCTGTTTTTGGGGATATCCACGGAAACCTTGAGGCGCTGGACGCGGTGCTGGAGCGTTGCGCCCAGGAGAAGCCGGATAAATACATATGCACCGGCGATATCGTCGGCTACGGCGCCGACCCGGTGGCCTGCGTGGACAAGATCCGGGCGCTTGACCCGATTATCGTGGCCGGCAACCACGACTTCGCCGCGGCCGGCATCCTCAATACAGATTTTTTCAATAGCTACGCTTTCCAGGCGATTGAATGGACCAGGAAAGAACTGCCGCCCAAGTATCTTGATTTCTTGGGCAAGCTGAAACTGGTCAAGAATATTAACGGGCTGACCGTGGTTCATTCGACGCTTTATAATCCGGAATTATTCGAATACATCCAGACCAATTATGACGTCCAGCTGGGGTTTAGCAGCATGGAGGGAAAAATCTGTTTTATCGGCCATTCGCACGTGCCGGTTTCGTTCGTGCTCCAGCGCGGTTCGTTCTCGTTCTCGACCGAGCCGTTCCTGCCGGTGACGGCCGACATCAAGGTTATTTCCAATATCGGAAGCGTCGGCCAGCCACGCGATGACAACCCGGCCGCGGCTTACGCGATTTACGACGACGCCGAGGGCATCATTTGGGTCAAGCGCATTGAGTATGACGTGGAAAAGGCATCGGCTAAGATTAGGAAAGCCAAGCTGCCCGAAGTCCTGGCCGAACGCATCAAATACGGGCGATAAACATTTCTATACCCTATTTTGAATCTAAGGAATAATCAGTAATCTATCCCTTTTACCGATTTGAGACCGTCCTGGAAGGGGTGTTTTATTTCCAGGATTTCGCTGACCAGGTCGGCCGCGGCGGTGAGCTGGGGCGGGGCGTTGCGTCCGGTTAGAATCAGATGGAGTTTGTCCGGTTTGATTTGAATCAGGTTTAATACGTCGTCTATAGAAATCAGGCCGTAGTCAACGGCGTAGTTTATCTCGTCCAGGATGACCATACCGTATTTATCCGATGCTATTTTCTCGTGGGCCAGTTTCAGGGCGCTGGCCGCGGCGTCTTTGTCCTGGGCTGAAGGGTTCTTGGGGTCGACATGGCAGGCAAAGTCGCAGTTATGGCAGTCGAAGCGCTGGCTGGATTTTGCCGGGAAGACGCAATCGCGTCCGGCCTGGATTATTTCCAGGTCCGGCGCCAGGCGCCGGGCGGTGGTTATCTCGCCGTAAACCGGCGAGCTTTTGAGGAACTGGATAATTAAGACTTTAAGCCCCTGACCGACGGCCCGGAACGCCGCGCCCAGAGCGGAAGTGGTTTTGCCCTTACCGTGACCGGTTATGACGATAACTAAACCGCGTTGCATAACTGATTCTAACCTCGTGGACTTTATCCTTACAGGATGTTACGCTGTCCCGCTTTAGCAAGGCCTAAATAATTTCTAACCCCGCTTTTTACACCGTAAAAAGCGGGATAAGAAACTGTAACAGCCTTCGGCTTAACAGTTTCTAATGGGCGAGGAGGGAGTTGAACCCTCACCTCCGTAAGGAGAGGGGATTTTAAGTCCCCAGCGTCTGCCATTCCGCCACTCGCCCCGTTAAAGGAACAGATATTTATCCATTCCTCTAACGGGGCGTGTCCTTATTTATGGGATAATAGAGCCGACTTTATCGCACCCTGTTTCTGGATTGCCTGAAAACTACTGGTTTATTAAACAATTCGGTCAGCACTATGGCTTTTTGGGCGTCTGATAACATTTTCTCGTCCAAAGAGCTCATTAATCCTTGCCAGCTGAAGGTTTGCCTGGAATCGGATATTACTTTTTGCGATGCCGACTCAACATTAGAATCATCTAGTTTAGCTGATTTTGAGTAAACGACTGTTGTTTCCGGCCCGGAATTAGCCGTCATCTCCCGGATAATCGGCCTGGCCGTCTGCCGGAAGACAGTTTTCCCGGGTTGCTCCTGTTCGGGTATGGATAAGGCTTTTCTAAGGATATCTTCGAGATTAAACTGGGGTTTTTCTTCCTCTTCAGGCTGTTTTGATGGAGCCGTCGTTTGTTCCGGCGCAGGGCTGTGTTGTCCTAGCCCGGTTTTCCGGCGCTGCATTTCGGCCCGCTGTTTTTGGGCCTCGGCTATCTTTTTTATTATGCTGGCGCCGGCGATAATAATGAATATCACCGCATAGGCCGCCAGTTGAATCAGGTCATCCATAGGGGTTTAGGTATAACATATCAAAACTATTAGTCCAGAAAATATAAATATGCGTTTTTGGGTGATTATGGTTTTTCTTGTCGCAATAGGTTATTTTTTATTGACAATATTTTAAATTAGATATAATATACGAACATGACGCCTATCTCTAGAGAATGGGAACAGTATTCTATGGATAATTTCCGCATAAAAACCTTAAGGTTGCCGGACGATATTATCGTGGTTGCCCCGATAGGTAGCCTTGATAGCGTGACGGCTCCGGAGCTGGAGAAGACCATACAAAAGTTTATAGATACCGAAGCGCATAATTACATATTTGATTTGTCTAAGCTGGAAACACTGACCAGCGCCGGAATAGGATTTTTCACCAAGCTAAATGGAGTTGTATCTGATAAACACGGCGGAATAGCCATAATAAACCCTGTTGCTTCGGTCAAAGAAACAATGGATATATTCGGGCTTTTCCGGTATGTTTCTTTGGCCGATAGTCTGGATTCGGCGTTGCGAATAATCAGCCAGAAGAAAACGGGCCAGACCCGTCGTCCAAACCTATAATGGCATTAGCCAAGATATACAGCACCGCAGTCAAGGGCATCGAAGCATATCCGATAGAGATAGAAGTAGACATTTCTCGAGGGCATCTGCCCAATATCATAATAGTCGGTTTGCCTGACGCGGCCGTAAAGGAAAGCGTCTCGCGAATCAGGGCGGCCTTTGCCAACGCCGGATATCATTTTCCCGGGCAGGGCCGGCTGACCATAAACCTGGCTCCGGCCGATGTCAAGAAAGAAGGGCCTGTTTATGACCTGCCCATCGCCGTTGGCATACTAGCCGCAACCGGATTGGTTTCGTCCGAGGCGTTAAGAGGTTTTGCCCTGGCCGGCGAGCTGGCTTTGGATGGTAAAATCAGGCCGATAAAAGGGGCTCTCTCGATGGCCATGAACTGTTCGGAAAAAGGATTGCAGGGGGTTATTGTGCCGGCGGCTAATGCCGGAGAAGCGGCAGTTGTTTCCGATATCGACGTTATTCCGGTAAGCAGCCTGTCCGAAACAATCGGTTTCTTGAATAACAAGATAAAAATAAAGCCTCTTAAAACAGATTTAGGCGAGACTTTTTCACGGCTGAGCCGTTACGAAGTGGATTTTGCCGAAGTCAAAGGCCAAGAACACGTCAAGCGCGCGTTGGCGGTAGCCGCAAGCGGCTCGCATAATGTTCTGATGATAGGGCCGCCCGGTTCCGGCAAAACCATGCTGGCCCGGCGGATGCCGACGATTTTGCCGCTGTTAAGCCTGCAGGAGTCATTGGAAACAACCAGGATTCACAGTGTATCAGGTTTGCTGTCTGCCGATACTCCGTTGCTGGCGACCCGGCCGTTTCGGGCGCCGCACCATACCCTTTCCGAGCCCGGCTTGGTGGGCGGCGGGACATATCCCCGGCCCGGCGAAATCAGCCTGGCCCATAACGGGGTGCTTTTTCTGGACGAACTGCCGGAATTCCATAGGAATCTATTGGAATCATTAAGGCAGCCGCTTGAAGAAGGCGCCATAGTTATCGGCCGGGCCAGCGTATCAGTAACCTATCCGGCCCGGTTTATGCTTATCGCGGCAATGAATCCCTGTGGTTGTGTTGAGAATTGCACTTCGACCTTAAATTAGATTTCGGGTCGTCATCTGGATTATCAGGGTCTGTAGGTGAATAAAACTCTGGTAAATGATAAAACATGAATTGAATTTGGTCTTTATTAATCACAACCTTTTCTAGTATATTATCTACAAGTATTTTCTTTTGAGTCGTGTCTAATTTTGGGAAAAGTTCTGTAAATGTCTTTACTCGGTCTAAAACAAACTGCTTGCCTGTATGTTCAATCTTATGATACACAAGCTCTCCTTCTAACCTAGGTAATTCTTTTGCAATCTGTTCTTTTCTAATTTCTAGAGGAGTTATCCTTTCCTTGAAAGTAGTATGAGATAGACTTTTCTTCTCCCATAACTCTATTAATGAATCAATCTTCTGGTCAATTTCTCCAAGAGATTTTTTTAAGCTTTTTATTCGACTTTCTATTTGACCCGTATTACTAGTTTCGTTTTGATTATCTGCTTGTAATTGTCCTGGCTTTATAACTAATTGTTTGATTCCCTCAAGAAAAAGGTTGTCAAGGTCTTCTAATGATATTCCGTTGCCACATCTAGCAGCACATCTATATTTTGCGATACCACCATTGCTACCGGGGTGAGCATACATCTTGCTTTTTTTGCATACACCACAGTAAACATATCCGCTTAAAAGGTATTGCGCTGGAGGTTTTGTTCTTTTTCTTAACGAAATGGTTTTTAAAATCCTCTTGGCCTCATTCCAGATTTTATCACTTAGGATGGCTGGTACTTTTACTGTTTTCCATTCACCTTCTGGTTTTATTTTCCATCCCATTCCATCCCCTTGTGACTTAGTGTAGTTTGCAATATGCAAGCCTTTAGGTGTCGGGTCTTGAAGATGTCTTTTCAATGTAACATCTGTTAAAGGTGCTCCCTCTGGATGCCACTTGTTTGGTCTTAATCTGTATCCTGCCTTGTTAAAAGCATGAACTGTTTTTGCAAGGCTTTTATGTTTAATAAAGAGTTCGTATTCAAACTTTCTGATGGGCGCCTCTTTTAGATAAGGAACTAGTTTTTTATCTTTTACTTGATAGCCAAAAGTTGGGTGTCCTCCTAAATGCTCGCCTAATGCTGCACGAATAGGAATGCTTGCAGCAACCCTTGCACTAATTTCTTCCCTTTCCCATTGAGCCAGTGCTCCAATAACGTGAAATAGCAATTTACCCGCAGGGGTAGATGTGTCAAATCCTTCTTCAATGGAAATTAAATCAGCCCCATATTCTTGAAAGAGATCCGAAAAATTAATAAGTTCTTTGAGATTTCTTGCAAGCCTTGCAAGTTTAGTAAAAATTAACGCTTTTATTCTCCCTGTTTTGACATCTGCAATCATTCGCTGAGTTTTAGGATTATCCATTACGGATTTCCCAGACGTCCCAGATAAATCATAAAGCTCAACTATCTCCCATTCTTTCATTTTAGCATACGCTTTAGCACGCTCTTTGTGATGCCTTGGGGAATCACCCTTTGCCTGTTCGTCTGTAGATACCCTAATCCAAACGCCAACCTTTTTAGACTCTTTTGTTTTTTCAGTATTCATAAATTTTTATTTAATCAGGTTTAGAAAGAGCATTAAAAAGGAGAGCTAATCCAAGTCCAAGAATGACCCCACCGGCAAAGTTACTCGAAGAACTAAAATTTTGTTGGCTATAGTCACATTTTGTACATTGAAGATACTCATATTTGAACTTTACCATCCTTAACTTCGCACTACAAACAGGACATTTCTTCGGGGCGAGCACTTTTTCAGGTAAAACTTCTATTCCTTTTTTTGCTAATGCCTCTCCAGCCTTCTGCCAGTTTTGATATACCCAATTTGGAACTCTAATTGACTTGTAATCAGTAAGTTTATTCATAATATCATATCCTCCATTCTAACTTAGGGTGTATTCTACAGCTTTCTACAAAAATGTCAAGAAAATAGAAAATTTTTATGTCTATGGATAAAGGAAAGGTGACAGAGCGGTTGATTGCGGCGGCTTGCTAAGCATTAAGCACGCTTTCGACACTTTTCGCCAAGACTCGCCAGAATTCTACAACATTCGACAAACCAACAGGTTACAAACAATCATTTGAACGTTTGATTCGACAGCATTCGTCAGTATTCGCCCCTTTT
The DNA here is from genome assembly GCA_041658285.1 of Candidatus Brocadiia bacterium. Lineage (NCBI taxonomy): Bacteria > Pseudomonadati > Planctomycetota > Candidatus Brocadiia > Candidatus Brocadiia bacterium. The sequence goes on along the minus strand of JBBAAP010000008.1, from coordinate 22,471 downwards.
GACTAAATATTTGGCACACTAATGTCACATGAATTCGGACGCGTTTGGGCGCCCCGGACAAGCGTTATTGGTGTTATCTAGAACCAACTACCTATCAAGTTGGATAATTTTAAACTCATCATTAAGGAATTCAAATTTCTTTCTAAACAGAGTTCCTATTTTTTGACTTGCTGTTGCAAAAAATATCTGTTTGTTTTCGTAAATTGCTATATCCCTTAAATAGTCAAGGAAAGAAAGAACATTCATGTCATCAACATGTGCAACTGGATCGTCAAAAATAATAAAAGGTGGTCCATTTCTTAATTGGCGATTTAGCGCAAGGAAGATTGAAATGAATAAGGCGGATCTTTGCCCAGAGCTTATTTGACTCAAAGGAGTTAATTCGGCTTCGCCATCTCGTTTTAAGAATATTCCATTATCGTCTCTTGAATCACTTAGTTCAATATCTGAAAATTCTAGAGGACTATGAATATTCCTGAATATATTTACAATAGAAATTTTATTATCGCTGAAAAATTTTTCAAAATACTTCTGTTTACTATAATTCTCACGAATATTTTTAATTGCCTCTGACGCATTCCCTGCACGAATTTTTCGGGGTTCTAAAACCAGGAGATCGCTATCTAATTCTTCGATTCTTTTTTTACATTCCTTGATTATTGAAGTATTTTCTTTCTTTTCTGTAGCAGCATTTTTAAAGTTAGAAAACACACTTTTAAGTTGCTGTAAAGAAATCAAAAAGCCAGCGATGTCTTCATTGGGCAATATAGAAAACTTATTCAATAACTTATTAAAACAATCTAAAGACTGTTTTAAGTTTTCTTCTCTCTTTTTTAACTCAAGATGTGGATTATCGCTATGTTCCTCCTCCCCAAGAAGAGCGCTAAACAACTCGTTTCTTTTAATGATTAATTGTTGGTATGATTGATCATAAGTGTGCAATTCCTGTTTTTCTGACTTTATTTTTACGTTAATTCCTTCCAATAATGAATTTATTTGGACACGCTTGCGATATGTTAATTCAACTCCTTGGAGGTATTGATTGGCCTGTTCTTTTAAATTTCTAAATTCTTGCTCATCTAATCCTTTTGCCCGTAAATTGCCTTGGGTAACGATGAGTTCATCAAGTTCCCTTTCGATCGAAAGGAGATGAGATGCTGTTTTATTTGCCTTATCAGTCAAGCCATCAAAATATATTTTTGAATAATCTAATGTATCAAAAAGAATTGCGGCAATTCCTTTTACCTTTTCAATAATTTCAAGATTTACTGAAATTCCATACTTCTTTTCTTTTAACTCTTTTTGCTTAAGTAGCAATTCTTCCAAAACGTTTGTCTTTTTTAATTCTTTATGAGAATCAATTATTTTGTTTCTTAAGTCATCCAGTTTATATTTAGCATTACATAATGGACAATTTGTTGCCTTTGGATTGACCTCTAAAAATTCTTGCCCCTTTACTTTGATTTCTTTGACAATAGCTTCAAGTTTGCTTAGGGAGAGCTTAACGCCTTCGGTTTTACTAACAATCTCTTTTAAATCGGTGTCTAACTCACGAAGTAGCATTCTCTGGGATTCTTCATATTCGGTTAAGGGAACCCGCACATTTTTAAATAACGAAAAATCGACATGCTCACTTTTGTTTATTACGGATTTCAGCTTCTCTTTTTCTTTATTTAACTTATTTAATTTGTTTTCAATCCCGTCAAGCACGTCAATTTGTTTTTCATTTATATAAGGGTGCAATTTAGTAAGCAATGATTGCTGTGCGTTTAATAATTCTATCTTCCTCTCGTTTTCGTCTTTGGTTTCTCTTCTCTTTTTAACCTCTGAAACGAATTTATTAGCCTGTTGTAACCCAAGCCGATATTTCTCGCTTTCGTTTTTTATCGAATCAAGAGATATTGAGTTCATCCAATAAAGAACCGACTTGATTTCTTCACCTAAAATCTCTATCGATGACAACTCTGTTTCAAAATCTATCCAAGAATCTTCATGGCTTTTCGGCAAAGCACCTAACCAATGTATTCTTTTTGCCAATGCAATAAAAGCATCAAAATAATCAGAAATATTTTCTTTCGATTCAGAATACTTCCGGAGTGTTTTTTCTTGGGTTAATTTTTGGCTCTGCAGCTTTTCGAATTCATAAGTTAAACTTCTAAGTTCATCGTTAAATCGTCTCGAGATGCTTTCAAGCCTTTCATCAATAAAATTAGCCTTTTTGCCAAGAGCTAAGGACAAAAAAGCATCTCTTATATCTTTTGAAGTGTTGTCCTGAGCCAATCTATACGAAGCATCTGAATCATAGAAATTATAGCGATTAAAGCTTAGATGTAAGTAATTACCTTTTGGATAACTATTTCCGTACCAGAATAAATCGCGAGTTTTAAATTTGCTGTTCCCGCTTTCTAAATTATCACTTTTCCCATCTGTATAAAATAAAGCTATCTCGCCATCATTGTTTTCGTCTTCATTTCGAAATGTCTTTCCGCACAAACATAATTCTATCGCTTCTAGTAAAGAGGTTTTCCCTGTCCCATTAGACCCTATTATTAAATTAACTTTATCAAAAATGAATTCTTTCCCTTTTGGGTATGGACGATATTTGTCTAATTTAAGCTTATGGATAAATTCTAGCTTATTTTCAAAGTCTAGATTTGGTTCAAAATAAGCTACCTCTTCCTTTATTGGATTATTTTCAATATATTTTTTTACTACTTCTACATAAGGTGTTTTTAAAAATATACCATCCAAGTCTTTTTCTCTTAATTTATTTATCCATGTTATGCTTAAGTCTTCTTGTGTAGTTATGGCCGAAGTATCCAATAAATCAGTTTTTGAATTTAATAGATGATCAAGCAATTCTGGAGATATTATACGCTTACGCGTATATTTTTCATCACCTTCAATTTGCTGCCTAATCGTATTGGTTATTTTCTCTTGGTCGCATACAAAATATAAATAATAATTCCATTGAGGGTACCCAGAATGCATATAGTAGTCTGTTGCGATTATTTCATCCTGATACTCATTTAGGTTGAAATTTTCTGATAGAATGGATTGACTAAAATCAAAATAATTTATCGCTATAAGCTTCTCACCGCTACCATATAAAAATTCTCCTCGTATTATATCTTTTTTGGGATAGGTGATCCTCTTGAAGTTATTTTCAATTGATTTGATAAGGCTATGAGTATTCATTGTTAATTATCTTTTGTTATTGAGTTGCCCGGTGTAAATACAGTGCTTACCGTTGGTGTTGAAGTATCACAAATACTGCATATATTCGAGGTTTCTTCATACCAAATTACCAGTCGCCTTGATTTATCTCCACCTATCAACTCGGAAATTCTATCATATATTTTCTTGGCATGTGTTGATGGAGCACTGCCGATATAAGCGACTGTAGCCGAGCTGTGATCTCCAGTAGTAGAAATAGGGATTAAATTGCAGTCGTAATTACACATCCCATTTTGAGGCGCATAACCTATTTGCGAATTATTAAAAAGGTCATAAATACATTTTGGAAATTTCGTGCTATCAATCAGAATTCTATTTATAAGTGCAGAAAAGCGTTCGTAAATATCTATGCGATGCTGTTGGGCAAGAGCATGAGGGTCCTGCACATACGTGATCCTTTTTATAATTTCATCATTTGCCACTTTGAAAAACTCTAATTCCTTAACATCGTGCCAATTTGTATGTTTTTTTTCGACACGCCCACAAGACAAAGCAACCAATCTTTCCTTATCTACAGGATTTAATGAGTTATTCGTTAATACTGGTAAGTTATAACCATTTTGTAAGCAAAAGTCTTTTACTCCATCACTTGGTTCAATTAGAATCCATTGGTCATTTGAAGTATCCCAAGCATAAGTTTCTAAAATTTCTGGCCCGGTTCTATTTACTGTTGGTGCTGCGGCGCTAATTTGCGATACTTTAGTATTTTTTAGATAATATGTTGCTTCATCACTGTTAAAATAATATGTATGGGTATATTTTGGCCCCCAAAAAGTATAATATAAACCATTCTTATGATTATTCCCTATCCTTTGATTAGTACAGTCTAATTGCGCTGATTTTGTATATAAGGCTGTTCCTCCAAAAGAGATCACATTACTATTAATCTTAGTTTGCTTTGCCCAATTTAAACAAATTAGCTCCCTATTATCAGCACTAGACCTAAAGAAAAATTGTCTATGTCTTTGAATATCATCATGCCTTGGATTCTCGTTCAATTGAATGTGAATTATAAGAAAAGGTGTATGTAACCGTCCCGTACCTTCGGTAAAATCACTATCTCTGAATTCTAATGTATCGGAGCAAATATATGTTAGCAGATGAGTAGAATCCACATTATTTCTGAGGATATATATTTTACTACCACAAATCATATTATCTCTTTCGATAGTATTTGCCATAGGTGTAGTCTTAAATTGAATTATCGCCACGTTTTTTATTGAATCATCGTTATCTTTTGTTCTAAAAAAATAAAAAACTGGATTAAGAAAATTACCGGGTTTATTGAATATATCTGATTCAAATAACCATTCAGCCGAATTTTGCGCTACTATATTCCGCAATTCATTTTTGGTAAGAGATTGACAGCCCAAAATCCAAAGTTTTCCTTCTTGAGGAAATTCATTATTTGTGATAATTTCATTGATTAGTTCTTTTGGGCAAGCATATTCAGGCATTATTGCTAAATCAACATTTTTACTTTTCGCAAGATTAATGAAATTCCTGCATTTTGCAAACATGTTTGATGTAGTAGAGCTATTAATACTATTTGGCGTAGCAAGTATTTCAGCTTTAGGCTGAAAAATAAGAGTATGATACAAAGTTGCATCTATTTTAAGGGCCGACAAAATAGGGTTTTTTAGCCTTTTTTCTTGGAGTAAACTATCAATTTCTAATAGTTCCATATTTTTTTCAATCTTATGTTCTCGCCCCATGTCTTTAGATATAATCTATTATTTTTAAAGATTTTATTCAAGATTATAGCATATTTTAACTACTGGTTCACAACGAAAGGTTTATTAATGCCATTTACTACTACAAAATTACAACAAAACAATAAAATGGACACGAACAATCCCAAAGAAAAAGAAAGCATTAAAGATACTACTGAGAAGTATGCTGAAAGTTATGCGACAAGCAAAACAGAGGCTTCTGATTTCCCTGAATCCGGAGATTTTGTAAGTAACTTGTTCAGAGATAAACTTGCTGAACAAAAGGAATTAATGAGCCAAGCCTTGTATCTGATAGATGAAAGGCAGATGCTTTTCAAAAGAAACCTTAAGGAGCTGGAAAACGCAATTACCAGAACTCATAACCTTGAGTTTTCTATTCCATCACCTCTAATGTATGAGCCTCCTTCACTTGATAGCTGGAAGAACAAGGTTACCCTGGAAAAAACAATTACTGATATTGAAACAAAGAAATCTGCTGAATATGTTCGCTCCTGGCAAGATATTGCGCAGTTGAAAAAAGACTTGTGGCCGGTTATTTCAGAATATGTCAGGACAAAGAAGAAATTGGAGATGATCGCAGGAGAAAACAGTCAAGATGAAATCTTCAACCCGCACAAGAAGGAACCGGAAAATCGTAAAGAAACCGTGATATATATCCTGCCGAGGAGAATACCTTAAAATGCCCACCAGAACAAATGACTCAGACATTAAAGAAATGCTATTGAAACTATTGCCTGTCTTAGGCAGAAAAGACATTGAACAATTATGGCTGACTTATTGCGTATCTGATGAAAAAGAAAAGGCTGAAATATCCCAAAGACTAAAACTTATGCTGGTACAGAACCTTGACCAGGGCGTTACCAATCAGACATCCTTATTTCTTCCTCCGAGTGAATTAGGCGCATCCGGTAAGTATCGGGTCGGAAACGTAATTTATGGAGGCAAAACACTTTATCCTTTCGGTCTTGAAGACAAGGAAATCTGCGAGCATATTTCCATTTGTGGCAGGACAGGCGCCGCGAAAACAACGGTGCTTTTTCACATATTGCTGGAGATGATGAAAAAGAACCCGGATGTTAAAATACTGGCATTTGATTGGAAAAGGGAATTGCGTTCCTTGCTAAATGAACCGTCTTTGGCAGGTAATGTAAGGGTATATACAGTCGGCAGGGATAATGTTTCTGGAATTAGTTTTAACCCGCTTATCCCTCCGCCAGGAGCGATCATCACTAACCATCTTGAGAATTTGCTCGATATAATATGCCGCTGCTTTTATGCCGGCGAAGGTGTTTACGACATCCTAACAAGAGCAATTGATGAATGTTACAGGGAATTTAAGGTTTATGAAGGCAAGGCTAAAAGGTACCCTACTTTTTTGGATGTCCATAATAAAATACAAAGCTATCAGCTTAAAGGAAGAGAGCATGAGTGGAAGAGTTCTGCATTAAGGATTACCAGGACGCTGGGCTTCGGCGAGTTTGGTAAAATCGTCAATATTCCTCAGCAATATCCATTGGAAGAATTGTTCAACCAGCATGTGATATTGGAGATGGATGCTCTGCCGATGGCGAAAAGAGTGTTCTTTGTAAGCAGCTTACTTTTGTGGCTTTATAATCATGCCTTGTCTAAAAGAAGTAATGAGCAGAATTATGACCAAAACCTCAACAGGATAGTGGTTATTGAAGAAGCTCATAACATCGCAACGAAACATGTCACCAGTACCAGAGAGTCAGTGGTTGAAATGCTAATAAGACAGGCAAGATTTCTTGGTCTCGGTTTGATACTGATAGACCAGACTCCAAGCCAGCTTTCACCAGTTGTTTTAGCAAATACTCATGTCCATATTAATCTTAACCAGAAAAATGGACCAGACATTAACACAGCCTCAAGCAATCTTTTGCTTGATGATAATCAAAAAAGGTGGCTATCCCAGCTCAAGGTGGGCGAGGCAATAATAAGGCTATCAGGCAGATACCTTTTGCCTTTTGTGATTAGGGTTGACCCTGTTAAAATCAAAGAAAAAATCGTAACTGATGAAGTTGTCAGCGAGCATATGAAGTTATTGCGGTTAAGTTATTCTACCGATTCGGCTGGCGAAACAGTAAATAATGGCAGCAATGGTGTTATTCGTAACGGGGCTAAGTATAAAGACAAATTAACAGAAAAAGAGATAGTATTATTCAAGGATATAATAGAGCATTCCTTTATAGGGATTGCCCAGAGATACAAAAATTTAGATATGACAGCGGAACAAGGTAACAAGACAAAATTGGGATTATTTAATAAAGGCGTGGTAGACGAAGAGAAGGTAAATACCGGTAAATCCCAGATTCTGTTATTAAGGCTAACTAAAGTTGGTGAAGAGATAGCTACTGAATTAGGATTTCCGGTTAGCCGAATAGATGGACAGGCCTCATTAGAACACGAGTATTGGAGAAACAGGGTTGCCCAATATTGCCGTAACTTTGGCTATCAGGTGAAGTTTGAAGTTCGTGTTAATGGTGACTCGGATATAGTTGCAGAAAAAGGTGATTTACGCATAGCGCTTGAAATAGAGACGGGCAAGAATGGCGTTAACGATGCCATAGATAACATACAGAAGAACCTCAAAGCAGGGTTTGAGCAAATCATATCCGTTGCCACTAATAAGGAGTTCTTTAGGGAATTGCAGAATAAGGTTAAGGAAACGGGACTGGGACCAAATGACCGGGTAAAGGTTGTGCTGTCTGATAAATTCGCAGAAAAGCCAGTTTCATAGGTCTTTAGGCTGGATTGTGTTCCTGCGGTTGGCTTTTGCTCGCGATGCCGCTTTTTTAATAAGCTCGCCTATTTCTTTACTTAGCGCTTGGGGGAAAGTATTGGATATTCTCATTCCAGTGGCTTTCTTTATTCTCTTTAGAACGATAAGAAGATTATTCACTTAACTAACCCCCTCTTAGCAGCTTGTTTGCTTTTGGCCCCAGTTTGCTGATTAAAGGTGAGTATTCTCTGAAAATTTTGGACATCTCTGGTTTTTGCTTCATAGCCTTAAGTTCGTTTAATAGTATAAAAAGATTAAGATATACGATAGAAAGCCTTGTAATGGCTTCCGCCAGGCTTGCTTCGGCTTCTGCCCGGAAAAACCAGCTTGGATATGAATTGCACGATTTTTCCGCCTGCTTTAGCCGTTCGAAACCAATACAAAACTCAACTTCTTTTATTCCTGAAGCAAGCCTTTTTAACAAATCTTCCAATGTTATTTGCATGGTCTTAGCGTTCATCTTTTATTATAGATGGTCCTGTATAAATATTTTTCGTTTTTCTTTTTAGTCACGGCGATACTGCGAAAAACTATCGATAACCTCTATAGCGGCATATATGTCTCTTAACTGATCTATGATATGGCTCATTTTCTGGTTTATATCGCTGATCATGTTTGCTAAGCAAGCAATGTCCTTGTTGCGTTTTTTCTTGGTCCTGTGTTTCTTATAAGTTGCTGTCATTTTTGAGTGCGTTTTTCGAAATACCTTTTGAGGGTCGAAACCCATTCCGGAATCAGATCGTCAATGCTATCCCTTGAAGTGGTTATTTCATAACGGTTGGATCTCTCCTCATAAAGGTTTTTGGTGTCATCTGTCATTAGCCTTTGAAATTATCCAAGTATAAATAGTTTGTAAAGCAGTTGTAATACGGCTTAATCGTGAGAAGGAAAATATCTTGGCTTTCCCTTTGAATAGTCGCCGACAAGTTTTTCGTAAAGGCCCGCGATTATATCGCGAGTCTGATAAATAACCTTCATCTGGTTATCCGGAGTATAAAGAAGTTTGTCTAGCGTGAATTGTGAAAGATTTGTCTGTCTTTCATACTTCATTCTATCAATAATCTTTTCTTTTTGCTCTCTCGTGAGTCTCACATTCAAGCTGGTGTTTTTAGGCATTTTGGTGTTACTTTAAAGGGACATCAATCGTATATAAAGTTTTCGTTTCAAAAAATAGCCGTTTACCAGTTTACAAGCTTTGTACTTTTCCGACTAATCCTAACTTTGCGATGGCATGGGCAATCATCTTTAAGGTTTCAGGGTTACCGGTTAACTCGTTAATCAGCTCGTCAGAAGATTCCCTTTTCTTTTCAAGCTCTTTCATTCTTTCTTTTAGCGTTACAAATTCTTTTTTAGAATCATCAAACCTTAGAAGCAATAACTTTTCTCTACCAGTTACTTGTTCAACTTCAGATCTTAGTTTTGATATTGTATCTTCATAGACTTTCTTTTTTGGTTTGTTTCTATCTATTGCCAAGAAATTGATATATCTATCAATCTCTTTTGAACTTGGTGAATGTCCTAATCGGGCATTTATTTCGTCCCTTGTCCATCCTTTGTTCAATAGATCACAGGCCATAGAACTTCTCAAGTCCTTCAGTGTAACATTCTCTCCATTTGGAAGACATTTTGCACCAAGTTTCTTCACTGCTTTATCTAAAAACTTCTTTGCATTTCTGACCTCAAAACCAAACAGATTATCATTCTCTTCTTTGTCTTTTAAGATTAAATCAAGATAATTAGCCGTCTCGACATAATTAGTAGGCTCGGTTCTTGCTTTTCTTTGCCTCTTTAATATTTCTTTTCTAAGATTGATATTGTACTCAATCGCTTTAGAGTCTGCGTTTATCTGCCTAACACAATCCTTTTTCCTTAATTTTAAAAGGCTATTGCAGTTCTCTCCTATATCCCAGCATAACCACATTAAAACCTTATGCTCGGGCATCTTAATCAAGTCAACTAATTTTCTGAATGTTTCCTCTGTGATATACCTAACATCTCCCTTTGAAGTAGGGGTATAGAACTCCATAACTTCATTAACAAATTCGGATTTACCCGCCATCTCGAATGGCTTGGATCTAAAAATCAAGTTGTAATAAGTTCTTTTATCTTTTAGAGGTTTGTTGCCTCTTTTTGTTTTAATCTTTCCATCCTCTAAGTCATCATAAACTTTCTTGATGTCTTCTTTTGTAAGTTTTACCCATGCCTTGCCCTTGAACCATCTATCAACGACCCTAAACCTTGAGACATAAGATAAACAAGTCTTGTAAGAATTATCATCCAACTTGTTAATTCCGTTTCTTCTCTTTAATTTGTATTCTTCATAATCCAAAAACTTCTTGAACAAGTCTCGATTTTCTTTGCATATCGTTTTATCAATTAGAAGTTTTTCTCTTGCATTAGTATACATCCTCTCATAATCCATAGAACTCATAGGCAAGGCTGTTATTTAAGTCTTTCTACTATACACCAATCGGTAGCATGATCCCACTGGGATTTGACCCATTTGGTGTCTATTTTAGGTGACTTAAAGCCGCAAAAGAAGCCAATAAACTACAACCGCCAATGATATTTTACCCTTACAACCTTTGCTGCGGTCTTGAGGTTTTAAGGGTTCTAATCGAGAATAGTTATTTGTCTTTTAAAATGTTGCTTTGAGGGCTAATCATTCGACGCCTCACCCGGACAGGGCAGGAAAAGTTTGACTCACGATGGGAATTGTATTGCAAATGTAATACATGCACTTTAACCTTTATTTACTCGATGAAGAAACCTAACGCTGTTCCTAGCAAAGGAAATATGTGGATTTCTGGCTGTATCATTAGAGGAATATCAAAAGGTTCGTGGTTCTCGCGAAAGATGAACCTTTATATCGCCTTTCTCTATCAATTTCAAACGCAGTTTTTAACCTTGATTTTTGAGACGTTTCCGTGTAGAATCTTAATGAAAAATAAGGTTCTGAAAAAATCGGGCTTTATCGAACACGATCCGCAGATAAATATTAAATTTATGAGAATGAAAAATTATTATGGCAAGTTTTTTGAGATTCCTCACGTTGTTCTTTTGGGCGCGGGCGCTAGTAAAGCATCTTTCCCAAAAGGGGACAAGAATGGGAAAATTTTACCTTTGATGAAGGATATTATCACGACGATAGGATTATCCGATCTGCTAAAAGAGTTGCCTATTACTGACGAGGAATATAACGATTTTGAGCTTTTGTATTCTAACTTATCAAAAAGAGCAAGCAACAAAGAGTTAATGCGGAAAATTGAAGAAAGAATTTATAACTATTTTAGTGATTTAGAAATTCCTTACGAAGCCACGATCTATGACAAATTAATATTATCATTAAGAGAAAAAGATATAATTGCAACCTTTAATTGGGATCCTTTATTGTTGCTTGCTTATAGACGATGTGGTGAGCTTTTAGAAAAGACCTTTGCCCTCAAACCGCCAGTCCTATCTTTTCTACACGGTAATGTAGGCATAGGAATTTGCCGGAAGCACAAAAAAGCAGGATTGATACAAAAAGGTTGCAAAGAATGCGAAAAAGCATTCGAGCCTGTACCGTTATTATACCCAATTATCTGTAAGAATTATTCAGATAATCCCTTTATTAAGGACGAGTGGATAAGATTACAGCATTATCTTGAAAACACTTATTTCCTTACTATCTTTGGTTACGGTGCACCAACAACAGATATTGATGCAATGAGCCTAATGCATGAGGGCTGGAAGAAGAACCCAAGAATAGAATTGGTTGAGGTAGAAATTATTGATGTCAAAGATGAAAGCAAACTCAAAGAAAATTGGGATAAATTTATTATTTCGCACCACTATCGCACTCTAAAAATATTTGAAAGAAGCTATATATATAGACATCCACGAAGATCCATCGAAGCGTTTTTTGATTGTTTTATGCAGTGCGAGCCTTGGCGTGAAAATCCCTTGCCTAAAACTAACGACTTAAATGAATTAATTGATTGGCTACATCCGTTATTTGAACAAGAGGCAAATAATAATTTTATACCTAATTGGAATATCGAAAATTGAACTAATTATATGATACAAGAAAACGCATTAAAAAGAATCACTAATTTTTATCTTACTTCGCATGATTTCAATGGAATACCTGTATGGTCTTTGCGCGAAGACTTAAACATCAGTGAATTAGAGTTGGTGAAGATATTGATCAACCTTATTACGGATAATAAAATTTCGGTCGTTTTTGGTAACATTTGTACGAATCCACATATCAAATCATTCCCCGACCTTGAGCCACAAAAACAAATCGAAAAAATAAAACAGGAAGGACTTCAACAAGACTGTATTTATCCGTCAAAATTAATGATAGAGCAAGCAACGAATGTTGAAGAATATAATGATCGCCCTTTTACCAGACGGTTACTCCTTGGTGCGGGCCAATTAGAACCCGTATTCTTCGATCTTGGCGTTTTAGAAAGATATTTTTCAGATCCACGGTATAGCTTTGAATTTTATGATTTTTGGGGGAAAGCTTGCATAGCATCAAAATTTTATGATTCGACTGATATTGATAAGAAGGATAAAATTGGGTTGCAGACATTTGGTCTTGGTTATGATGAAAATAGAGTAAGGGTTGTGATTGTTTTCCTGAGATACCTTAATGATCTTTCTCCGGAGCATCAACAGTTCTGGAGTACATGTATTGTATCGCGCAAATGCAAAATGGTTGATTATTACTATAATAGTAGTTTTTTGGCACAATTCCCCGAACATATTTCTATTTATTCCGCATTTTTGGAAGAGCAGGTTGTAATAAATGATTTAGCTAGTTTAATCGGCAAGCCACCCTTTTTTAAAAACACGTACAAGGAAAATCATTTAAAGGAATTTTCATTTTTCCTCAGGCCAACCCTTAAGAATTATAACTCGTTTGTTCACTTGTTAGATAAATTGATTTCTGAAAACATCAACAAGGATTTTTTTAAAGGGGTTATTCAATTAGAAGAGAGGATAGATAGGGGCAATGGTGAATTTGAAATCCGACAAAAGAATACTTTGTCTCTATTGGAGGAGTGGCTAAGCACAATCATTGTGTATCCGAATGAGTCTGCCAAGCAACAGGAAATTTTAGAGTTTATATCTCCACTTAAAGAAGTAAGGAAACTCAGGCAAAAACCAGCACATTTGATTAATGAAGACAGCTATGACGGTAAATATGATAATTTACAAAGAGAATTGATACATAAAGCGTACGGATCAATACGGATGATTAGATTGCTATTTGCTAAACATCCGAAGGCAAAAGCTTATGACAAAATATCAACCTTATTGTTAGAGGGTAAAATAAGAAATTATTAATCGCAAATATTTTTCATTACCTAGTACTTTTCGGCATGTGCCCTATGTTTTAGATAGTTTTCTTCGTATTCTCTCACTAAATCTGCTCTGTTCTTTATTATCAGTAAATTCTCAGCGTTCTTCTCCTCGGCCCCTTTTGTAAAATTAAAGCTCCCAGTAATTATAACTTTACTATCAAGTATCATTATCTTGTTATGGGCAATGGCGTGCTTGGTGTCAATAAACGTAGGAATTCCTGCCTTAGCCACATCACTTACCTTAGAATACCGTTCTGAGCGTTGGCTCCTATCCAAAACGATCTCGACATCAACCCCACGCTTATAAGCATTTATTAAAGCTTGTGCTATCGGGTCTGAAGTGAATGAATACGCCTGGACACGGATAGTCTTTTGAGCAGACTTTATCTCGTCAACTATGGCTTTAGTACACCCACCATTGGGCGAGAAATAAACATTTATTTTGGGGTTAACAGAACTGCTGTTTTCAACGACAGTAGTGGGATTAGAATTAACTGATTGTTGATTGAGGTACCAGAGGCCAATACCCCCGAGGATAATGATAAAAACAAGAATTGTTAAAAGTTTTTTCATAGTATATTCTTTCTTCGTTTGCGTTTGAATAGTACATAAAATTTAATAACCTGTAAATATTAACATTAATGTATCTTAAGACATTATTTTAACCATGACAAAGAATAAAAAGTTACTATTCCTTTGATTTTAATCTGAATTTTGGGTAGTATTTCATTCTAATTCCAGTATTCAGGAAATGTTAAGATTTTACAGCATATGGTTACGGCTTATCATGCAAAATATTTTGCTTACGAATTAACAAAACGATGCGCTTCGGATAGTTTGGAGAAGCTTTCTGCTACGCTTTCTAATGCCCAAGTTGACCTTAATCCGCACCAAATTGAAGCTGCGCTTTTCGCCTTCCGCTCGCCGCTTTCCAGAGGGGCGATTCTGGCGGATGAAGTTGGCCTCGGGAAAACTATCGAAGCTGGTCTGGTCCTGTCCCAAAAATGGGCGGAAAGAAAAAGAAAGATTCTCCTTATCGTTCCTTCCAGTTTGCGCAAGCAATGGAATGCTGAGCTTCAGGAGAAATTCTTCCTGCCCTCAATCATTCTGGAAACAAAGTCATTCAATCAATACATAAAGGATGGTAACCTCAATCCTTTTAATCAAGAGGATGTAATAGTCATTAGTTCATACCATTTTGCTCGTGCCAAATCTGAATACATCAAGCAGACCAAATGGGATTTAGCCGTGATTGATGAAGCCCACCATCTCCGCAATGTTTATAAATCGAGCAACAAAATAGCCAAGGAGATAAAAAGCGCCCTGAGTGAAATCCCCAAGATTTTATTAACGGCCACTCCTCTTCAAAACTCTTTGCTTGAATTATATGGACTAGTTAGCTTTATTGACGACCATGTCTTCGGCGATGTGAAAAGTTTTAAAACAAATTACGGCCGTGTTTCCCGTGAACAAGATGTTTACGAAAATGAAAACGGGCTGATTGAGCCGAAGCAGGAGATGTTCGCGGAGCTACGAGACCGTCTTAAACCACTATGCACTCGCACCTTGCGGCGGCAAGTTCTGGAGTATATTAATTTTACAAATCGTATTGCACTTACCGAAGATTATATACCAACAGAGCAGGAAATCGAACTATATGATGGCATGTCCGAGTATCTACAGCGGAGGAAATTGTATGCGCTCCCGGCCAGCCAGCGCCAGCTAATATCGCTTGTTTTGCGCAAGCTTCTCGCCTCTTCATCATTTGCCATCGCCAGCACGCTCAATGGCTTGGCGTATAAAATAACAAAGCTTCTTGATGACGCCCACAAGCAAATAACTGAAAAGGAAACAGGTATTGAAGGACTTGAGCAGAATTTTGAAAATTATGATGAGTTGGCTGATGAATGGAGTGATGATGAGGGTGACGATGAGCCAGGCGAAGGTAAGCAGAAGATAGTTTATACCGAAGCAGACATAGTTTTAATGGAACAAGAAAAAGGCGACTTGGAGAAGTATCGTGACTTAGCCAAAGCTATTTGGACAAACTCCAAAGGGGATGCCTTGCTTATTGCCCTTAAAAAAGGCTTTGAAATGACAGCCAAGCTTGGTGCTCAAAGGAAAGCCATTATTTTTACTGAGTCCACAATTACCCAGAACTATCTTATGAAGTTGCTATCAGAGAATGGCTATATGGGCAAAATTGTGCTTTTCAATGGCTCGAACAATGATGAAAAATCAAAGGAAATTTATCAAAGGTGGTTAGGAAAAAATAAATACACAGATAAGAGCACCGGCTCAAAAACCGCTGATTTGCGCGCTGCCCTGATAGAGTATTTCAAAAACGAAGCCGATATTATGATTGCCACTGAAGCTGGCGCTGAGGGTGTTAATTTGCAATTCTGTTCGCTGCTAATAAATTATGATTTGCCCTGGAATCCACAAAGAATAGAACAGCGCATCGGCCGCTGTCACCGCTACGGCCAGAAACACGATGTGGTGGTCATCAATTTTGTCAACCGCAAAAATGCGGCGGACCAGCGCGTCTATGAGCTTCTGGACCAGAAATTTAATCTATTTAAGGGCGTATTTGGAGCCAGCGATGAAGTGTTGGGTGCTATTGGTTCCGGCGTCGATTTCGAGAAGCGGGTCGCTGATATTTACCAGACCTGTCGGACAACGGAAGAAATTAATAATGCTTTTGATAGACTCCAGGCAGAAATGGACGAAAATATTCAGAGCAATTTATCAAATACGAGGCAGAAGCTCCTGGAAAACTTTGATACCGAAGTGCATGAAAAGCTCAGAGTTAATGAAAAGGAAAGCAGGTTATATCTGGATACCTACGAACGCTGGCTTTGGGAAGTATCCCGTTACTATTTAGGCAATAACGCTGACTTTGCAGAGCATGAATATTCCTTTATGCTCAAAAGCAATCCTTTTCCCGGCGAGCATATTGACGCTGGTCCCTATAAAATTGGCAAAAATATTGAGGATGCCCATATCTTTCGCCCCGGACATCCTTTGGCACAAATGATTTTGGATGAAGTAAAGAAGAAGACTTTGGGTGTCTCGGAAGTGGTTTTTAACTATTCAAATAACCCGACCATTATCTCGGTGCTAAAACCACTGGTGGGCAAAAGCGGCGTGATGAAAGTCAGCAATTATACGGTAGAGGCCTTGGAGGCGGAAGACCATGTAATTATTTCTGCCCTGGATGACAAAGGTGAATTAATAGTGCAGGATATCGCTAAAAAATGCTTCTCTTTGGCAGCTGAAACAAGTATAGTAAAAACCGCTATCTCCGAAGACAAGAAAAAGAAAATGGAAACATTGGAGCAACAAACAATTAACCTGATTTCGACTCAGAGCGCCGAGCGCAACAGTCAATTCTTTGAAAATGAGGTTGACAAGCTGGATAAATGGGCAGATGATATGAAAATAGCCCTGGAATTGGACTTGAAAAAACTTGATATTGATATTAAGACCGCCAAGACCAATGCCAAAAAGATTGTGGACTTGGCTGAAAAATTAAAAGCCCAGAGAGTAATTAAGGACCTGGAAAAGCAACGTAACGAAAAGCGCAGAAAACTCTTTGAATCGCAAGATGAGATGGATAGCCGAAAAGATAATTTGATTGCTAAGGTAGAGGCCCAGCTAATGCAGAATATCAGGATAGAAGAGCTTTTTACCATTAGCTGGAAAGTTATTTGAATAAAAAGGGAGTTATGAGTACTAACAAACAGAAACTTGAACTTAATTGGATTGGGAAGCAAAATCCCGAGTATGATATTGCCAATATTGAACCACGAATTTTAGAAGAACGAACGGATTTATCATATGGCGATAAAAAAACCGAGAATATAATTATTCACGGTGATAATCTACTAGCGCTAAAGGCACTCCTGCCTGAATATGAAGGTAAAATAAAATGTATCTATATTGACCCTCCATATAATACTGGCAATGCCTTTGAGTACTATGACGATAGTGTGGAGCATTCCACGTGGCTTTCGCTGATGAAGCCAAGGTTGGAATTGTTGAGGATGCTTTTGAGAAACGATGGAGTAATTTTTGTACAGATTGATGATGTAGAGCAAGCATATTTACGAGTGCTAATGGATGAGGTTTTTGGGAAAAATAATTATATAAATTCAATTTCAGTTAATACAAAAGTAAGCGCTGGTGCTAGTGGTGGTGGTGAAGACATAAGATTGAAAAAAAATATTGAATATATCTTAGTTTTTTGCAAGGAGATTAATGCATTCCAACCATTTGAGCCAGTATATAAAGAAACTGAGCTGATGGGTTATATAACTAAAATGAAAGATGACGGAAAAAGTTTTAAGTATACGTCGGTGCTTTATAAGATGAGAAACCTTGTTCCTTATAAAGTAATAAAAGATGGTAGTGGTGATGACATTGAAATATTTGCAGTAAATGAATACGAAATAAAGAGCGTGAAACAGATAGCTCAACTCGAAAATATTACCGAGAAAGAGGTTTACGTAAAGTATTTCGATAAAATAATGACAACAACAAATGCTCAAACCTCAATAAGAACAAGAGTTTGGAACGCCACAGATAGTGAAAACAATATGTTTTTAGCATCCTATACCCCAAGGTCTGGAAAAAATAAAAATAAAAAAATTGATATAATTTTTATGGGTAAACAAAAAGTTCTTGTTATTTGGCTTAAAGATACAGCAGAAATAATAAAGGGCAAAATATTCAAAAAAGAAAAATTTGGCACTTACTGGGATGGCTTTAGTTGGATTAATGTAACAAAAGAAGGCGACGTGTTATTTCCTAATGGAAAGAAACCCGAAGCATTAGTACAGAGGATATTTAAAATGTCTTCAAATGAAAATGATTTCGTGCTCGATTCTTTCCTTGGCTCCGGCACAACTGTAGCTGTGGCTCAGAAGATGGGACGTAAATATATTGGCATAGAAATGAGAGAACACGCTTATACGCATGTCCATAAACGCATGAAAGCGGTAATAGATGGCATGGACCAAGGCGGTATTAGTAAGGTAGTTAATTGGAAAGGTGGTGGTGGATTTAAGTTTTATGAATTGGCACCGAGTTTTGTAGTAATTGATGAATTTGGTAATCCTGTTATTGATAGCCATTACAATAATACTAAGCTCATTCGTGCAATGTGCAAACTCATGAATTATACCTTTTCGCCCAGTCCGAGTGACTACTGGAAGCACGGCAAGGGACAGGGCAATAACAGTATTTATGTAACAACACAAATGCTATCAGTTGCTATGGTTCAGCAGATAGTCAGCCATTTGGGCGTAACCGAAACGCTGCTTATTTGCCCGAAGAAATATGAACCCGGCTGTGAAAAGGTGGATGCGCGCATTATCATCAAAAAAATCCCGCAGGCAATTTTAAAAGCCTGCCAATTTGGCAAGAAAGAATATCTCTTGCCCATCAAAGAGCGAGCCATCGAAGAGATAGATGAAGAAGAATTAGCAGATGGTGAGGAATAACATGAATAAAACCCAAGCGTTGCAGTACATAATCAACAATATGTGTCTTAGGCTCCCTCAGGGGAAAAGCCTGGAACTTTTTGCTAACTATTTAGGATCGAATGTGGGCGAAAATGTCTTGGCACGAATGAAAAAAGAGACACGTGGTAATACTGATGCGATATTACTGGAAAGCAAAAAATATTTTAGCTCTATTCCCGAAGCACGGGGATTTGAAGAGTTTGAAAGAGTGTTCCCGGCGTACACTTTTGCGCTCGCCACCGGGGTAGGTAAAACCCGTCTAATGGGCGCATTCGTGGCTTACTTATATCTGGTTTATAACATCCAGCATTTCTTAATAGTTGCACCGAATTTGACTATTTATCGCAAGCTCTATGATGATTTTAGCAAAGCTAATAACCCCAAGTATGTTTTCAAAGGTATTCAAGAAATAAACATTAATACCGCTAAAGTCATTACGACGAAAAATTATGCTACTCAGCACGGGCAAACGCTTTTTGGTAATCAGATTGAGATAAATATTTTTAACATTCAGCAGTTTGCCCAGAAGGATATGACAAGTGAACGCGGCATTACTAAAGCATGGGAAACTGCCGGCGTATCGTATTTTGATTACCTTAAAGAACATGATGATTTAGTGGTAATGCTTGACGAAGCTCATCATTATCATGCTGATGCTGCGCTTGGTGCTCTAGACATTCTGGATCCGCTTTTTGGTTTAGAAATGACCGCAACGCCTTATATCGGTTCACAAGGCGCAGGAAAAAATGCGCGTCAAATCAGAATGAAAAATGTGTTGTATTCGTACAATCTTGGTGATGCCATTCGTGGGAAATTAGTCAAAGACCCTTGGGTAGGAACCGAAGCGGATGTAGATTTTAGCCAATTTGATTCTGATTCAATCGAAACAGATGCGCGCAAATTACAACTGGCGGCTTTTTTTCATGAGCGTGCTAAAAATGCACTGAGGGAGTATGCGCTGGAAAACAATAAGCCCCCGGTAAAGCCGGTAATGTTGGTAGTTGCAAAAAATATTGACCATTCTAATAAACTCCGTGCGCTTATTGATAGTGATGGTTTTCGCGGCGGAGAATTTAAAGGAAAAGTTATCGAGATAAATACACGATTACGAGGAGAAGAGTCTGACGAAAATATTGAAAAATTGATATCCCTAGAGCACCCTGATAATTCGGTGGAAATTGTTATCCATGTAAATATGCTTAAGGAAGGGTGGGATGTGACTAATGTGTATACCATCGCTCCTTTACGCGAAGCTGCTGCTGCAATTTTGACTGAGCAAACGATAGGCCGTGGTTTGCGCTTGCCTTATGGAGAGCGGACAGGAGTTCCTTTGGTAGATAGATTAGTGCTTGTTGCGCATGAGCAGTTTGCTAAAGTTGTGGCACTCGCTAAAGATTCGCCGCTTATTCAAGGACAGGTAGAGCAGGTTTCTAATCAACTAACGAAAGAAATAAAGGTTTTGACTGAAGTGCAACCATTTATTCTTGATGCTGTTAAAAATGAAATAACGCAAAATGAAGTGGTGATGCAAGAAATTGACGACAAAGCCAAGGAACTCGTTGCCAAGCTTCCGCAGATAGAAAGTATGGACGAGGTCGTAATGGCAAAAATTCTTGAAACGAAGAAAGAAGAAATAGTCGGTGATTTAACCAAAGAAACAATCGGGAATCTTACATTTTCTGGTTATCATGGACAGCAACCGAGCGCGCCAATAGAGCTAACTTTTGGGCCTGATACTTTATTTGGATCTTTTAGCGTTGAAGCGAAAGGAGAACTTTCTAAGATTGCGCAAAAGTCTGCAAGGACGATGGGAAAGAGAAATATCCCAATTCCGCGTCTAATACTTACTCCACATTTTGGTGAGCTTCTAATTGAACAGTTTGATTTAGATACAACTATATTACGAACATACACTAATGAGAGAGCAATTCTGGAAGAGCAGTTACAGAATAATCGTGAGAAGAATTTGTTTAACGAAGATGTTCCTGGACGCCGAATGACAGAAATAACAAGAGTGGCCAGTTTTGGTACACATACCAAACAAACCTCACAAAGCACTATTATTGCCGCACTTCTGGATTTTCCATTGGTTGATTATGACGATCCAACGCAAAAACTATTGCTTTTGAAGCTAGCTGAACAAGCGGTAACGCATTATAACAAAAAAGCTATCGATAAAGACAACTTAGTTTCAATTATAGAGAGTAATGCACGAGCAATCGCCGAAGATATTTATAAACAAATATTAGTACATAAAGAATTAAAATCTGATGGATACTTGGAGTCAGGTATTCGGGAACCAAAACCATATTTAGAAATATATAATATTTCTGAATCATTTGGAGAAAAACCGATTTCTCTTGAATCTCAAGTTGATACATTTAGTGCAAAATTTTTATACGGGGAATTTAAAAAAGCTTGTCATCCCAAGTATCGCTTTGACTCTTCTGATGAAGTTCGTTTGGCGTATCTTTTGGATTACGATGATTCAGTTGAAGATTGGTTGCGCCCTGCGCCAAAACAGTTCGAAGGATTATGGTGGCGTGACAAGGATGGGAATTATGATCATCGTTATGAGCCTGATTTTGTAGTTCAATTCAAGCAAGAGATAGTGATAATTGAAGTGAAACCAACTGATGAAATCAATACGTTGGATGTACAGGAAAAAAAGAAAACAGCTGAAAAATATTGTGAATTGGTTTCAAAGAATATCGGGAGTTATGGGATAGTAAAGCCGTGGAGATATGTGATTGTTGCAACGGAAAGAATAACTATAAGTTCGACAATTGCTGGTTTATTGGCAAAGTAGCGGAAACTAATAATATGGCTGACGAAAAACTTAAGATAATGGTTTTGGATGATGAAGCATCAATCGGGGATCTACTGAATAAGTTTTTAACTAAAAAGAATTATATGGTTACCGCTTTTACCAGTCCTAAGCAAGCATTGAAACATCTGAAAAACAATCCAGTTGATTTAATGATAACGGATATGAATATGCCTGAAATGAACGGATTGGATGTAACCAAGGCAGCCAAGACATCAAACCCAGATTTACCCATTATAATTATGAGTAGTAGCTGTCTTCAAGAAAGAAAGGATGAGATGGCTAAATTGGGCGTTTGTGATTATATCCAAAAACCTTTAAATCTGAATTATCTAGAAAGTAGAATCGCTTTAAATCAATCTGTTGATCATCGTTAAAACTATACGTTAGGATAGCCAGCCGGTACGTTTTCAAAATCTGTCCACTCAAACCAATGCTTTAAATCAAGAAATGCCGCCCATTTGTTAATCATTTGTATATCGCCTTCATAACTATCAGCATAGTTTTCTTCTGTTATCTTTGCCAATTCTTTTCCTTTACTGATATATCCAGAATTATTATACGGTCTGATAAAATTTGTTTCGACATGCAAGCCCAGTATCCTGAAAAAGGCATAATTCATTGTATTGCATGCGTCAAATACTTTTTTAGGAGTCATTTTGCTGACTTCATCAGATAGGCCTACCATAGCGTCCTTATGTTGTTTTTGAATTGATTGTAATTGATAGTGTCTCAGGTTTGGGTATGTGTCATATAGCCATTTTTCTATCATTATGTCAGGAGATAAATTAGTTAGTTGTTTAATTAACCCCTCATACCATAAATCAATTAGTTTGGGCATTTTTTCGGCAGAGAATATTTTAGAAAGCTTGTGTATGTCATCTTGTTCAACGTCAGCGCATTTGAGACAAAGGAATGAAGGGGAATAAGTTGCAGATATCAAGGAGTTTTGGGGGGAGAAAACTCCTTGAAAAATCGACTCGACTCCGATA